>NZ_JBHUSF010000233.1:0-14589 GCF_042673295.1 Rhodococcus sp. NPDC057014 | reverse complement strand
TCGTTCCGCCGAACCGGCGGCACCGCGCGTGTGTACGTGCGGAGCCGCCGGCGACAGAGCTCATTGCCGGGAGTCGAACCGGCTATCCATGTCTGATGTTGTGGAACGCGTCGGCGCACCGGTCGTGCCGGCTCTGCACAGTCGCGGTGGTCTGCGATGAGACTTCGAGCGGCAACAAATGCGTGAGTTCGCTGTCGTACGCATCGGCGTCCCAACCGAGTATTCGTTGCTCGCGGATGAAAGGAAGGGGAACCGCGGGATCCTTCGTGTCGATCTCGCGTGCCAGCCGGTGGCCGTCGAAGACGGACTCGGCGATGACCCGGGGCTCGAGGCAGTCACCGATTCGCAGGACTCGTGTGATGCCGTTCTCCTCGAGCAGCTCGGGGCTTCGGGTCAGCTCATCGTAAAGCGATGAGCGGGATAGTCGTTGAGTAACGAGGACGACGTTGTCCACGTTCCATTCGCTCACCTTGCCCGAGTGGTAGCTGTTGTGACCCCGCACCAGTCCACGTTCGATCGAGGTGACGACGTGGCTCGGAACCAGTTCGACCTCCAGCTTCAGGAGATTGTGATGGACGTGGCCACCTTCATCGGTGAAGAACAGGTAGCTACCGATTTGATCACTGGGCGAGACCAGCGTGACCGTCTTTCCCTCGGAAGCAAGCTTCTCTGCGATGCTCGATCCCATGTAGTAGCCGTCGCAGTCATAGACCAGAACACGATCTCCGGTTAGCTCGATACCGTCGAGCAAGACCTGCTCGGGTGTATAGACGAAGTCGGCGTCGGATCCAGGTATCGGTGCATGTGTGATGGGGTTTGCGCCGAGTGGATCCCACTCGGCACCGGTTGCCACGATCACCGTTGACGCGCCATAGTCGAGAACATCGGCGGCTGACAGATTCTGTCCTGTCAACACGGCCACGTTCGCGAGCTTGTGAAGCTGGGACTCGCGGTACTCGACTACGCGCCTCCACGTCCGCAGTCCCGGAAGCTCGGAAATCCAGTTGACGTGTCCACCGATGTGGTCGTCACGTTCGACCAAATGGACATTCGCGAACCCTCGCTCACCGAGAACCCGGGCACATTCCATTCCTGCGGGCCCCGCGCCGATGATCAGGATCGGTTCCTCTGACATCTCGGATTCGTTGAAGCGTTCGGGATGCCAACCACGCCGGTATTCCTCACCTACGGTGGCATTTTGGGTACAGACGATTCGGCCTCCGCCATTGTTGAATCGCGAGACGCAGATATTGCAGCCGATGCATTCGCGGATATCGTCACCACGACCTTCGAAGATCTTCGTCGGGATGAAGGGATCCGCAATCGCCGGCCGCGCAGCCCCGATTATGTCGATGACACCATCCTTGATCGCTTTCGCCATCAATTCCGGATCGGTGAAGCGTCCGACGGCAGCGATCGGCTTCTTCGCGTAGGGTCTCACCTGCTCGATGTATGACCGCTGCCAGAACGGCTCAAAGAATCGTGACGAGCTCACGTCGTCCTCGAGGTGCCCTACCTGCATATCCCAGAGGTCCACCATATCGTCGAGAAGCTCGACGACGGCAATGCCGTCGTCGCTCACCTTGAATGCGCGATCGGACTCGTCGTTGAACGAATCGAGACAGAATCCGGCGACGATTGCGCAGTCGTCGCCGACGGCGTCGCGCACCTGCTCGATCGTTTCACGCCAGAATCGGGTGCGATTCTCGATCGAACCACCATATTCGTCTGTTCTGTGGTTCCAGTATTTCCACAGAAACTGCAAGGGGAGGGAGAAACCCTCTCGCGCTGCGATCTGGACGAGGTCGAAACCGACATCACGTGCCCGAATCGCTGCATCGACATAGGATCGCTGGATCCGGCGGATGTCCCGTTTGTCCAGTGCGTAACATGAATGTCCGGACATGGCGCTGGTGACCTGTGATGGTCCGCCCGCGGGAAGTCGCGTGACGAAGCCCGTGTGGTCGGCCCCCATGTAGACCAGCTGAACACCTGCGAGTGCGTTGAACTGATGAACCCGCTCGACCATCAGCCTGAGATTGGCTTGGTCGCGCCGATCGATCAGTCTCGCCTGCACCCAGGGGGCATCGTCGCTCTCCGCGTCGACCGCGCAGTACTCGGTGTTGACCGCGGCCCAACCTCCCTCGGCTCGCATTCCCCGTAGGTAGGCCTGTGCGCCGGGGTACTCGACCCCGAGACCGGAGCAGTGGGGCGCGACGTAGAAACGGTTGCGGAACAACTTGTTGCCGACGCGGATGGGCTCGAAGAGCGGGGCATGTCGTGGATCGGGAGCCATGTGACCAAACATAGGAGCTCATAGATGCGTAGGGGTATACGCACAGAACCAAAGCTCGGTGTCGAACTTGTGCGGCGGGGCCAATGCCACGACGGGGGTGTTCGTCCAAGCTCGGCGATACCTCCGTTGCAGTCACGTCATGATATTGGGAAAGGTTTTCATGCGCCTGATGAGAATTGGTGCAATCGGGCAGGAGCGTCCGGTTGTGTACATCGACGAAGAGCATTACGTCGACGTCTCCGACGTCGTCGAGGACTTTGGCGAAGCATTCTTCGCAGACGGCGGCCTCGCCACGCTTCGAGCGCTCGTCGACGATCGAAGAGACCGCCCTACCCGCTTTGCGGGGGAACGAATCGGTGCCCCGATAGCCCGTCCGCATCAAATCCTCTGCATTGGACTGAATTACAGTGATCACGCGGCCGAGTCCGGCCATGCGGTTCCATCAGAACCTGTGCTCTTCACGAAGGCTCCGAATACCCTTGTCGGCCCCTATGACCATGTCCGGTCCCCTCGCGGATCGTCGCAACTGGATTGGGAGGTCGAACTCGGCGTCGTCATCGGAAAACGAACCAGTTACCTGGATTCGATCGACGACGCCCGCGACGTTATTGCGGGCTATGTGTTGGTCAACGATGTCAGTGAACGTTTCTTCCAGATGGAACGAGGTGGGCAATGGAGTAAAGGAAAATCTGCCGAGACGTTCAACCCAGCGGGCCCGTGGTTGGTGACGCCGGACGAGATCCCCGACGTGACGAACCTGGATATGTGGTTGGATGTCAACAATGCCCGCCGTCAGTGCGGGTCAACGTCGCGAATGATATTCGATCCATTCCATATTGTTCACCATCTGAGCCAGTTCATGGTGCTCGAGCCCGGTGACCTGATCAACACGGGAACCCCCGCCGGCGTCGGTATGGGTTTCGTTCCTCCGGTCTGGTTGCAGCCGGGTGACGTAATGGAGTTGGGAATAGCTCACCTGGGTGAACAGTGCCAGACCGTAATAGCGCCGCGATAGGCCCCTGCGAGCGAGGGCAAACGGCATGACGTGAACCTCTGCACCGCAGTGAAACTAGCCGAGGCAGTGTGGAATCTCGGGCATCCGTCCATTGCTTGTCGCGCTGTCAACTCTCTCGACCAGATGTGTGAATTGTTATGAACTCTCGTGAGTATCGCCAATTTCGCCAGCGGCGTCGTGCCGCTCAGAGCGAAGCCAACCGCAAACGTGCCCATCCTGACATCGAGGCGCAGCATCTCATCGAGTTCGCACATATGTGGGTTCCATACGGGGGCGCCACCGAAGAGGAAATTCTCGTGAACTTCGGCATGACCAGGCGCCGGTTCATCGAGCGGCTGTGGCAGGTCCTGCCGTCGTCGAACTGTGGCCGAGATGAGATACGCAACTTGGCGAACGCCTACCCACATCACTGCCGAACGAGCGGTTGACGGCGCAACGACCCGCGCAACGAGGTCGACCTGTCGCGAGCCCAGACCCGGGTGGCCCGGATCTCACTCGACGACGCCCGTGACCCCCGCCACTTGATTTTAAAGATTATACATAATAGTTTTGCGCGACAGGTGGCGGAAGGGACGTGACTGTGGCGCAGAAACGTGAGGTACCCGTTCGGCAGGGGGCCAACAAGAGTGCGAGGAAGGTCGGAGCGGCGGTCGTCGTCGGAACCTCGCTGGAGTGGTTCGACTTCTACCTGTACGCGTCGATGGCGGCGCTCGTGTTCGGCAAGGTGTTTTTCCTTCGGCGAGTTCGTCGGCCAGCACGCTCGCGGCGTTCTCCACGTTCGCGGTCGGTTTCCTGGCCCGGCCGTTGGGCGGGGTCCTGTTCGGGATTCTGGGTGACTGCATCGGCCGCAAGGCGGTGCTGTCGATCAGCCTGCTGATCATGGGGATCGCGTCGGGGCTCATCGGACTCGTGCCCTCGTACGCGGCGATCGGTGTGGCGGCTCCGGCGCTGCTGATCATACTGCGGATCCTGCAGGGCTTCGGTGCGAGCGCCGAACTGGGCAGCGCGATCACCGCGGTGTACGAGCACGCCGACGAGAAGACCAAGGGCAGGTACGCCTCGTACCCGGTGATGGGCGCACAGATCGGACTGCTCGCGGCATCGCTCTCGGTCGCGGCGATCACGAGCCTCGACGACGAAGCCCTGTACACCTGGGCATGGCGGGTGCCGTTCGTCGCGAGCTTCGCGATCGTGATCGTGGGTTACTGGATTCGCCGCACCATGCCCGAGTCGGAGGAATTCGAGCGGGTGGCAACCGAGGCTCGGCAGCGCAAGGGCCGCGACGTCCTGCGAGATCTGTTGCGCGGCAACTGGCGTGGCCTTGCGGTGGTTGCGGCCGTGTACGGCGGATACTCCGCCCTCTCGTACACCTTCAAGACGTTCTCGCTGTCCTACCTCGCGGAATTTCAGGGGGTGGCGAAGAACGTCGGCGCCCTCGGGGTGACGTTCGCGAGCATCGCAGCGATCGCCGCGTGTCCGCTCATCGGTCGGCTGTCCGACCGCGTGGACACCCGCAGGGTGATGATCGGCGGCGCGATCGGGGTCGCACTGATGGCCTTCCCGGCGTTCTGGCTGTTCGACACGGGCCGCTCCCCGCTCATCTGGGGTGTCATGGTCGTGACCACGGGTGTCCTTGCGCCGACGATCATGGTGGCGGCGAGCCCGTACATGGCCCGGCAGTTCCCCACCGAGCTGCGCGCGTCGGGCATCGGCACGGGCCGGGAGGTCAGCGGCGCCGCCGCGGGTGGTCTGGCCCCGATCCTCGCGCTGACCATGGTCACCGTGTCGCCCACGCACTCGACGTGGGGTGTGTCGCTGCTGATCATCGGGTGCGCGGTGCTGGTGATCGGCGGCGGGCTGTTCGATCAGTCCCGTCGGCTGACACGTGACGCGAACGTACGGGCGGAGCCCCTCGACATGGCTCACCAGGAATAGGCCACCGAGGGAGTAGAAAATGCGCAACTCGTCGATCCCGCAGGACGGCGTCGCGGTGCAGGATGCGGTCGCCGAGATCACCCATGACGTGGGCGTGCTGCTGGACCGCGGTCTCGGCGGTCCGGAGCTGACGGGCGCACACTCGGACCGGCAGGTGCTGGGTCGGCTGTGGGACCTCGTGACCGCGGAGATGCTGCGCGTGATCGGTGATCGCGGCTCGTCGCCGGACGTTCTGACATCCCTGACGGAGATGCTCGGCCGCATACGCGAGGCGGAGGCGGCGGTGGCGCGGCGGGGGCCGGCCGGCCCCGCAGAAGTACTTGCCAGGGTGCAGTCGGCGCTGGCAGGGGTCGGCGACGCGCAGACCGTCGACGCGCTGCTGGCCCGCGCGCCCGAGGCGGTGTGCAGCCTCGGCTTCGACCGTGCGCTGCTGTCGACGGTGGACGGGTCGTGGCGGTTGCATTCGATGCATGTCGTCCGGGACCCGCGCTGGGCGGAGGAGATTGTGGCGGTGGGCAGGGAGAACCCGCCGGTGCTCGACCGCACGCTCGTCGAGAACGACACGGTGACCGGCGCCCGCGCGACGCTCGTTCACGAGGTGCAGGACAACCCGCGCGTCAACCGCCCACTCGCCGAGATCACCAGATCCTCGTCGTACGGCATCGCGCCGCTGGTGATCGACGGCGACGTCGTCGGCCTGGTCCACGGGGACTGCTACCACCAGCACCGCAATCTCACGGCCGTCGATCAGGCGCTGTTGTCGACGTTCGCCGAGGGGATGAGTCAGAACCTGGCGAGAGTCACTGTGCTCGAAGGTCTTACGGCTGTGCGCACGCAGTTGGACGGGCTCGGACGCTGGAACAAGGCCACCGGAGCGGGGGTGACGAAGTCCGTCGCGCTCGGCCGCGACGACGATTCCGTCCTCACCCGCCGCGAGGTGCAGATCGTCCGACTGATGGCGGACGGTGACTCCAACGGCAGGATCGCCCGCAGGCTGGTGATCTCCGAGGGAACCGTCAAGACCCACATCACCCGGATCCTGCGCAAACTGGGCGCATCCAATCGAGCCGAGGCCGTGTCGATCTGGCTGCGCAACAACGACGTCACGCGCCCTACGACGCACGGCTGACGTCGACCGAAGGTCGTACGAAACTACGACCTCCGTCAGATGTTCCCGCACCCTCCGTGCGGAAGAGTGACTCACGACACACACGAGTGACGCGGACGCACTGCGCACGTCACCGAAGCACACAGCACGGAGGCCGAGATATGACGCAGAGTGAGCGGGCAGCCGACTGGATAGTCGGCATCGACGTCGGGGGCACCTTCACCGATATCATTGCGCTCAACCGCAAGACGGGTGAGACCCGCGACGGCAAGGTGCTGTCGACCCTCCAGCAGGAGGAGGGGGTGCTGCTGAGCATCGAGGCGATCGGCGTCGAGATCCCGGACGTCGCCGAGATCGTGCACGGGCACACGGTGGGTATCAACGCCCTGCTCAGCCGGACCGGCGAGCGCACCGGCCTGATCGCGACCCGCGGTCACCGGGATCTGCTCGACATCGGCCGCATGCACCGCGAGTTCGGTGACCGGTTCTACGACCCCACCTGGCTGCGGCCGCACCAGGAACGCCCGATCGTGCAGCGCGAGTCCCGCTTCGGGATCCCGGAGCGACTGCGGTACGACGGTTCCGAGTTGTTGCCGTTGGACGAGAACGCCGTTCGCGAGGCCGCACGTGCGCTCGCGGGCCAGGGCGCGAAGTCGGTGGCCGTGTGCCTGATGAATTCGTACACCAATCCGGAGCACGAGCGGCGAGCGGCCGAGATCGTCGCAGAAGAGTTGCCGGACGCCTACATTCAGACCTCCGCGCTCTACCCGGTGACCAAGGAGCACGAGCGCACCACCACGGTGGCCCTCGACGCCTATGTGGGCCCGGCGGTGGTCGGCTACCTCGACCGTCTGATGAACGAGCTGTCCGAGCGCAATTACGCCGGAACGCTGTGGATCATGATGATGAATGGCGGCGTCGCGACGTTCGCCGACGCGGGCAGGGCCCCGGTGTTCCAGCTGGTCTCCGGTCCGGTCGGCGGCGTCAGCGGCAGCGTCAAGCTCGCCAACGAGAGCGGCTCACCGAACCTGCTCACCATCGACGTCGGCGGCACGAGCACCGACGTGGCGGCGATCGTGCACGGCAAGACACCGCTCACCGATCTGTGGACACTGGAAACCGGTCTCACACTGACGATGCCGCTCGTCGACGTCGAGAGTGTCGGCTCCGGCGCCGGCAGCCTGATCCGGCCCAACACGCTCGGCAACGTGGCGGTCGGTCCGGCGTCGGCCGGATCGAACCCGGGACCGGTGTGTTACCAGCGCGGCGGTGTCGAACCCACCCTCACCGACGCGTGCGCGGCGCTCGGGGTCCTGCAGCCGGACCTGTTCGCCAACGGCTCCATCCGGCTCGACGTCGACGCGTCGCTCGACGCGCTCCGCAAGACCGGGGAGCAGTGGGGCATGACGGCCCTCGAACTCGCATCGGCCGCCTACGAGGTGGCCTGCGAGGACATCGCCGCGAAGGTTCGCACGATCTCGGTCTACCGGGGTCTCGACGTCCGCGAGTTCGCCCTGCAGCCCTCCGGTTCGGCCGGCCCGATGCTCGCCGACCGCGTCGGGCAGATCCTCGGCCTGGACAAGGTGATCGTGCCGCGCAACCCGGGCCAGTTCTCGGCCCTGGGACTGCTGCGCAGCGACCTGATGGTCACCCGGGCGCAGTCGATCATGACTCCGCTCGCACCGGAGAGTGCCGAGGCGATAGAGGCCGCGTTCGTCGCGTTGCAGGACCGGATCCGCGGCGAACTCGCCGGCCAGGGCGCCGACGTGGATCGAATCCGCTTCGAGCGGGCCGTTTTCGCGATGTACCGCGGCCAGACGTGGGACAACCGCATGCCCATCCACGCAGATGCGCTCACCGCCGCCACCGTGACCGGTCTGGTGCCGCAGTTCCACGACTTCTACCGGGAATCATACGGTTTCGCGGCGACGGAGATCCCTGTGGTGATCTCGACGGTGGAGGTGACGGCGATCATCCCACGCGAGCAGCACAAGTCCGATCTCACCCCGGACGACGGGGACGCGTTCCTCCGCACGGCGGAGATCACGTTGCCGGGAACGACCGAGCAGGTCGAGGTCGCGATCCACGTCCGGGAGCGCCTCGAACCGTTCGAGCGGGTGCAGGGCCCGGCCCTCGTCGCCGAGAAATTCGCGACCACCCTCGTCCTTCCGGGCCGGGCGGCCTACGTGGACGGCGACCTGAATCTCATCATCGAGCCGCAGAGCTGAGGAGCAGACCATGACGATCACCACCCCCGACGCCGGCCCCGCCGTCGACGTCGAACTCGACATCCTCCGGTACGGCCTCACCGAGGTCGCCCGGGAGATGCTCGACTCGCTGATGCGCAGCGCCTTCTCCCCGGTCTGCCGCGACATCCTGGACTGCACCAGCGCCATTCACATGCGCACCGACGACGGCTGGGAAACCGTCGCGCTGTGGGAAGGCTGCATGCAGCACGCGTTCACCGCCCCGCACATCGCGAATTTCGTGATGGACGACTGGGACGTCGACAGCATGCAGCCCGGAGACGTCATCTTCGTCAACGACCCGTGGCGCGGCACCATCCACCAGTCGGACGTCAATCTGCTCCGGCCCGTCTTCGTCGACGGCTGTGTGGAATTCCTGCTGCACTCGACGTCTCACCTCGTCGACCTCGGCGGGGCGATCCCGGGTGGCTTCTCCAACGGCACGCAGACGCATTTCGAGGAGCAGCTGAAGCTGCCGCCGACGCTGCTGTACGCCAACGACGTCCCGGTGCGGCCGCTGTTCAACTTCATCCTGGAGAACAACCGGGTACCGCAACTCGTGCTCGGGGACCTGCGGGCCCTGCACGGCTGCCTGGTGGTCGGTGAGCGCCAACTCCAGGCCCTGATCGCCCGCGGCGGGCTGGACAAGGTGCGCGCGGCCGGTCGTTACGCCATCGACGCGACCGAGGCCAGCATGCGGCGCGGCATCGCGAGCATCCCGGACGGCGACTACACCGCCGAGGACTTCCTCGACGAGGACGGCGTCACCGACGAGCCGATTCCGGTCAACGTGACCGTGAAGGTGCGCGGCGATTCCATGGAGATCGACTTCTCCGGTTCGGGCCGGCAGCCCCTGGGCAACTGCGGCACCGCCTGGTGCGAGGCCTCACGCTGCATCGAGGCGGTCAAGCTGATGGTCGACCCGTCGACCCCGGTCAACAGTGGCACGCTGCGGCCGATCGAGACCCTGCTGCCGTCGGGCAGTGTGGTGCAGGTTCTGCCGCCGTCGAGTTGCTCCAACCACGCCGACATCGGCGCACGGGGCATCAACGTGGTGACGCAGGCGCTGAGCCAGGCCATGGACGACGCATTCGCTTGTGACACAGGCACTGCCGTCGTCGTGAGCCTCGGCGGCATCGACACCCGGTCCGGCCACGAAGGCACGCCGTGGGGCGCGTTCGCGCTCGCGGGCGGCGGCTGGGGCGGCACCTGGAAGGACGACGGGGTCTCCTTCTGCGTGATCCCGATCGGCAACTGCCGGACGTCGGTGCAGGAGCACGTCGAGATCGAGAGCCCGCTCGTCATCGTCCAGCATGAGATGGTGATCGACACCGCCGGAGCCGGCGAGTTCCGCGGCGGTCTGGGCTCGGTCTACTCGATCCTCGCCGAGTCCGACACGATGGTCACCATCACCGCGGACCGAGTTCGCCTCGGGGCACCGGGCTCGAACGGAGGTGGCGCCGGCTCGCCCGCCTTCGGCTGGTACATCGAGAACTTCGACCTCGCCGAGCACGGCGACCCCCTCGACCTGCGTGGTGCCGAACCGCTGTTCGGCATGTTCGACGAAGAAGGCAGGCCGGACCCGAACAACGGTGAGTTCGGGCGTGGTGCCCGCTATCAGACCGGCAAGTTCTCCGGGCTGATCCTGAAGGCAGGCGACGCACTGCGCTTCGTCATCGGCGGTGGCGGCGGGTGGGGTGATCCCCTGGACCGCGTCCCGACGAAGGTGCTGCAGGACGTCCGCAGCGGACTCGTCAGCCCCGAGTTCGCGGCCGACGCGCACGGTGTCGTCATCGCGAACGGTGGCATCGACGACACCGCCACCACCGCACGACGCGCACGGCTGGCCGCCGAGCGCGACCAGGGGCGCTGGAGCGTGCCGGTGGCCAACCCCCGCAACTGGAAACTGTGAGAAAGGAAACCCCATGGCTGTCGACCGGCTACTGTTCCCCCGCCCCGAGACCGACCGTGTCTACGTCGAACGCACCGCCGTCGACGGTGCCTGCCCGGCTTGCGGCGCAACGAGTCTCGCCCGCTATCCCGTGGCGAACCACCTCGGCCCCCGCATGGTCGTCAAGTGTCAGGAGTGCTTTCACCACGTGTCGGTGACCCGTCCGGAGCCGGAGGACAACTGGCCCGCGTGGCGTTCGCCGGCACGCGACTGGCCGGCATCCCGCGTCGGATAGATCGCCACCACAACATCGGCTCGGAAGAAGGACGGAAATGTCAGGATTACTCGACGGGAAAGTAGTGCTCGTCACCGGCGCTGCGGGTGGGATCGGGCGCGCGACGTCCCTGCTGGCCGCGAAGGAGGGCGCCCGGGTGGCGGCGACCGACGTGTCCGAGGAGGGAGTCGGGGCGACGGCGGAACTCGTGCGCGCGGCGGGCGGCGAGGCCATCGCGCTTCCCGCCGACCTCACGGTCGGAGCCTCGGTGGACGCGATGGTCGCCGCGGCCGTGGACCACTACGGCCGCCTGGACGGCGCGTTCAACAACGCGGGTGTGAGCGGCGGGCAGATCGGGCAGGGAGGCAGATCCGTTGCCGACTGGGACGAGGAGGCATTCGATCGTGCGGTCGCGGTGAACCTCAAGGGCGTGTGGCTCTGTATGCGCGCCCAGTTGAAGCAGATGGTGGCGCAGGGCGGCGGCGCCATCGTGAACACGGCGTCGCTCGCGGGTCTCACCGGATTCAAGACCACGGCCGGGTATGCGGCGGCCAAACACGGCGTCGTCGGCTTGACCAAAACCGCGGCAATCGAATACGCGCCGGCGATCCGGATCAATGCGGTGTGCCCGGGCTACACCGACACCGATCTGATGAAGGATGCCAAGCGTCGCAGCGGAGCCACCATCATGGCCCGAATTCCCTTCGGCGCCCTCGCCCAGCCCGACGACATCGCCGAGATGGCGTGCTGGCTCCTCTCCGATCGCGCCGGTTACGCGACCGGCGGTTCGTTCGTCGTCGACGGCGGATACATGGCGGGGTAACAGCATTCGCTGCCGCGGATTCTCGGCGGAGGCACCGCTCCGACCATCTGATCGGGCGCAAACATCGACTGGAAAGGGAATTGTCATGACCGCAGCGTTAATCGAGGCCGAGTGCCACATCGGTGGGCGGTGGCTCGAGGGCGCGGGCGAGCCGTTCACGTCGATCGACCCGACGACCGGTCGGCAGCTGGCGCTGACCCCGGCGTCGAGTCGGGAACAGGTCGCGGCGGCGGTGTCCGCGGCGAGGGACGCGTTCGACGGCGGCGAGTGGAGTCGCCTCATGCCGGGTGAGCGTGGTGTCCTGTTGCACCGGTTGGCGGATCTGCTCGACCGGGACCGGGACCGGATCGTCGATCTCGCCGCCACCGAGATCGGCACCCCGGTCAGCAGCGCCGCGACGTTGCACGTGGACCTGCCGGTGCGGTTCTTCCGGTGGTTCGCCGACGCCGCGACCCGCGGGCCGCGGGACGGGTACGAGCAGCCGCTGCCGCTGCACCACGACCCCATCACCTCGAGCAGCATGCTGGTGCGCGAAGCGGCCGGGGTGGTCGCCGCGATCGTCGCCTACAACGTCCCGGTGATGATGTGCGCGTACAAACTCGGACCGGCGCTGGCGTCGGGGTGCTCGACGGTGCTGGTCACCTCACCGAAAGCGGTGTTGCTGACCGCGGCGATCGTGCGGCTGATCGAGGAGGCGGGATTCCCACCGGGTGCGGTCAACCTGGTGTTCGGGCCGCCGGAGGTGACGGCGCAGGTGGTCGCCGCCCCGGAGGTCGACATGGTGACGTTCACCGGTTCCGCTGCCGTCGGCGCCAAGATCCTCACGCTGGCGGCACCGACCCTGAAGAAGGTCGTTCTCGAACTCGGCGGAAAGTCCCCGAACATCGTGCTGCCGGGCACCGACCTCGCGGCGGCGGTGCCCGCGTCTGCGTTGCGGTTCACCCGCAACAGTGGTCAGGCGTGTGGGGCGACGACCCGCACCCTGGTGCACCGGGCGGTGTTCGACGAGTACGTCGAGCGGTCGGCGGAGTTCCTGCAGAGCCTGACAGTCGGTGATCCGCACCTGCCGGGCACGGTGCTGGGGCCGCTGATCACCGACGAGCATCGGGTGAACGTGGAGGGCTTCGTGGCGCGGGCGGTGGAGGGCGGTGCCCGGGTGCCGGTCGGTGGCGGCAGACCCGCCGGTCTCGACGACGGGTTCTTCCTGGAGCCGACCCTGGTGACCGGGGTGACGAATGATGCGGAGATCGCGCAGGAGGAACTGTTCGCCCCGGTGGCGGTGGTGATGCCGTACACCGATCTGGACGAGGCGGTGCGGATGGCCAACGGTGTCCGGTACGCCCTCAACGCCAACGTGTGGGGACCGATCGCGGAGGCGTTGGCGTTCGCCCGACGTCTGCGGTCGGGGACCGTCACCATCAACGGTGGCGGTGGGATGCGGGCCGACGCCCCGTGGGGCGGTCCCGGGCACAGCGGCATCGGCCGCGAGGGCGGCGAGGAAGGCCTCCGCGAGTTCTTCGAGGTCAAACACCTCCAGTGGCCCCTGTAACCCATCACAGAAGAGAAAGAGGACGAACCTGATGCCAACAATTGTCGAACACCTCGCGGATTTCGCGGCTGGCGCCGACGGGCGATCACTTCCGGAGGACGTGGTGTCCGAGTCCAAGCGCATTCTGCTGGACACCCTCGGCTGCGCGGTGGCGTCGCTCGGAGACGCGGGTGCGCAACGAGGGGTCGAGTACGGCCGGATCCTGGGCGGTTCGGATGGCTCGGCGTCGATCCTCGGTACTGGCACGACGACGTCGGTGCCGGGTGCGGCGTTCGCCAACGCCGAACTGGTCAACGCGCTCGACCAGGACGCGGTGCTGCCTCCCGGTCACGTGACGCCGTACGTCGTCCCCGGTGCGCTGGCGACCGCCGAGGCCCTGCACTCCTCGGGCGAGCGGCTGCTCACGGCCATAGCGGTGGCGCACGAGATGTCGTACCGCATCGGCAAGGCCACCGACTATCTGCGCGACATCAAGGACGGCGTGGTCACGATCCCCAAGGTCATCGGGTACAGCAGCACGCTGTTCGGTGCGGCGGCCGCGATCGGCGTCGTCAAGGGATTCTCCGGTGAGACGCTGGCCGATGCGCTCGGCATCATGGGCTCGACGATGCCCACCAACACCCAGCGCGCGTGGATGATGCACGCACCGTCGACCACCATCAAATACCAGCTCGCCGGGGGTATGGCCCTGTCCGCGGTGACGTCCGCGAACCTGGCCGAACTCGGGCACACCGGCGACCGCGAAATGCTCGACGACCGCGAGTACGGCTTCCCCCGGTTCATCGGGACCTCGCGTTGGGAGCCGGCGCCGATCACGGCAGGCTTGGGAACGGAGTGGACGTTCACCCAGTTCCAGTCGTTCAAGCCCTATCCCCACTGCCGGGTGATGCACGCGCTGTTCGACGCCCTCACCGAGATCGTCGAGGCCAACGACCTCACGCCCGGCGAGATCGACGCCATCGACGCCTGGGGCGAGAGCTTCGTGATGCAGCCCGTGTAGGTCAACGAGACCATCCGCAATCCGCGCGACGCCCAGTTCAGCATGACCCACGGCCTTGCCCTCGCCGCCCACCGGATTCCACCCGGGAAAGATTGGCAGACAATGAAAGCGGTCCTCGATCCGTCCGTCCTCGCACTCACCACGAAGACGACGTTCCAGGAACACCCCGATTACACCGCGGCGCTGGCGAGCAACCCGGCCGCACGCCGCTCGCGCGTCGAGGTCCACGCGCGCGGCACCACGTTCTCCGGTGAACGCGGCTATCCCAAAGGCAGTCCGTCCCCCGACCCGGTCACGTACATGACCGACGACGAACTGATCGCGAAATTCCGGCGCAACGTCGACGGCGTCGTCAGCGACGCAGACGCGGCCGCCGTCGTCGAGGCCGTGTACGACCTCGAGAACGTCGACGACATCTCGACACTGCTGAGCCGGTTGGCGCCCAATCCCAC
>NZ_JBHUSF010000232.1:0-14591 GCF_042673295.1 Rhodococcus sp. NPDC057014 | reverse complement strand
TCGAGGCGGATGCGGTCGAGCAGTGGGCGCGTCAGGCGGGCAGAAGCCGGTTGGCGCCGGAGATCATCGCGCGCAGAGTCGATTCCGTGTGGGACTCACCGATCCCCATCGCCCAGAGCCGGGTGCCCGCGCTCTCGCAGTGCAGGAAGGTGGCGGTGCGGTGCCCGATCTCGTGCTGATGGAAGGACAGGATCTCCATCGCGCACCCCGCGTCGTACAGCATCGAGGTCATGGCGGCGACCGGGCCGGGCGCGCTCGCACCGGTCTTGCAGATCGATTCGCCGATGCCGAGGGTGGCTTCGAAATCCCACATTCCGGGTCCGGTCTTCGTTTCCGACCAGCTGCCCAGGCGGAACGGGCCGTTGGACGGCGCGTAGACGGCGTCGAACGCGTTCCAGGTCATCCCGGCGGCCTCGGTGCGGAGTTCCGACGGCAGCGACTTGCCGTGGCACGCGGCGAACGGGTCGGCGGCCGGCGTGGACGAGGGAAAGGTCGAAGCGAAAGAAGGGTTGGCGCTCATTCTCGCGGTCTTCCTGAAAGAAGGGAGGACCAACGCGTAGCTCAACGACCCGCAGCGAGGGGTCGGTCCGTGTCAGACCCCGCTACGGCGGAGAACTACGAGGATGCGCTGCATGGAGGACACTGTAAGCGACAACCGTCCGACGAGACAACCCCGGTGCGTGCGGTAGTGCCGGCGACGGTCGGGTGACGAAATCGTTACCCCTGCTTCTGGAACGTGAGGAATTCCTCATGTATCGTCGAACTTGCCATCCACCCCCCGATGGCAATGAGCCCCAGCCATGACCCCCCATCCAAGGCTGGGGCTCAGTCTTGTTCCGGGCACCTCACCGACCGTCGCCTTCGGACATATCGCCCGCCGATCCGCGGGCACCGCCTCCCTGACACTTGACCCGTACCAGTGCGCGGCACTGGTCTCCCGGTGGGGCGCCTGCTCCTCACGCCCGCGCCCGCCCCGGACCGGGACCGCGACGATCATTCCGAGTGGGCCCCGAATTACGACTGACGGCAGATGTTCTACTTAGGTCATGCCGACTTGGGGATGGTTCGTGATCGCGGTGGGACACGTCTACGTCGCGGTTCTGGTCTCGTCGCGGTCCTGCCGTGGCGGCTCGCACACCCCACCCGACCTGCATCCCGCATCGACGTGGCGGCAACTCGACGACGCCACCCGGGGCGAAGTGACGTGCCTCCTGGACCGGGGCCGGACCACCGAGGCGATCAAGCTTCTCGTCGCGCGGGACGGAATCGGCGCGCGGCACGCGAAAGCCACGGTCGAGTACGGCCGCACCGTTGCGGCGATCGGTCTGCTGCGGGACAGTACGGGGATGACGGTTCGGGAAGCGAAGGACGCGGTGGATCAGCTGTGACTGTCGAAATCGACCCGGCGGGAATCTGGGATTCCGAAGCGATCGCCGACGTCGCCGCGGCGACGTTCCCCCTCGCGTGCCCGCCCGGGGCGACGCAGGACGACATCGCCACGTTCATCGACGACGTGCTGTCCGCCGAACGGTTCTCCGAGTACCTCACCGACCCCGACCGCACCGTTCTCAAGGTCACGCACGGCGGGGCGATCGTCGGCTACGCGATGCTGATCGACGGGGAACCCGCCGACCCGGACGTCGGCCGGGTCGTGACCCTGCGGCCGACCACCGAGATCAGCAAGCTGTACGTGCTGCCCGGCAATCACGGGACCGGTGTCGCGTCCGCCCTGATGGATGCGATCGTCGACCGCGCGGTCGCGGCCGGGTGTGCCGGGTTGTGGCTGGGCGTGAACCAGGAGAACGTGCGCGCCCAGCGCTTCTACGCGAAGCACGGATTCACGCAGGTCGGAACGAAGACGTTCCTCGTCGGCACCCAGCTGCACCACGATTTCGTGATGCAGCGGGCGCTGTAGCGAGCCGGGTCAGCTCGCCGCGACCTCGAAACGCGAGAGCGCCAGCAGGCGCGACGTGGCACGCAGGTACTTCTTCCGGTACCCGCCGGCCAGCATCTCGGGGGTGAAGATCGCGTCGAGCTTGGCCCCCGCCACGGTGACCGGGATGCTCGCGTCGTAGAGGCGGTCGGCGAGGACCACCAGCCGCAGCGCGACCGACTGGTCCTCCGCGGGGTGAACCCCGTCCAGGAACACGGCCGGGATGCCCTCGACCAGCTTGTTGTATCGGGACGGGTGCAGCGTGCTGAGGTGCTTGCACAGCGCGTCGAAGTCGTCGAGGGTGGCGCCGGGGATGCTGTCGGCACGCTCGGCGAGCTCCTCCGAGGAGATCGGGTCCGGGGCGGGCGGCAGGTCGCGGTGTCGGTAGTCGGGTCCGTCGACGCGGATCGTCTCGAAGATGGAGCCGAGCTTCTTGATCTCGCGGAGGAAGTCCTGCGCGGCGAACCGGCCCTCACCGAGCTGGCCGGGCAGCGTATTCGACGTCGCCACGATGGACACGCCGCGTGCCGACAACTCCGACAGCAGGCGGGAGACCAGCATGGTGTCGCCCGGGTCGTCGAGTTCGAATTCGTCGATGCAGAGGACGCTGTGGTCGGACAGCTGCTCGACGGCCTTGTTGAAGCCGAGGGCGCCGACGACGTGCGTCAGCTCCACGAACGTGCCGAACGCCTTGGGCGACGGGACGCTGTGGAAGATCGAGGCCAGGAGGTGGGTCTTGCCGACGCCGAAGCCGCCGTCGAGGTAGAGACCGGCCCCGGTGGCCGGCGTCTTCTTCCCGAACAGACCGCGTCGACCGCCGCTGCGGATCTTCACGACCTTCTTCGCGAACTCCTCCGCCTTCTGGACCGCGACGGCCTGGCTGGGTTCTGCGGGATCGGGAATGTACGACGCGAAGCTCACCTCGTCGAACATGGCCGGGGGCACCATCTGAGCTACCAACTGATCAGCGGGGACCACGGGGCTGCGATCGACAAGACGTGCATGCATACAAGCAGGGTATCCACGTGCTGTGATCACCAACATGCACCGTGTACATATTGCGACATTTTTCACACCGGACCGTCCGCCCGCCCGGGAGGAGTCCAGCGAATCGACCGCGAACGCGTTGCGTGAGTTGTACGCATATCCGCCGGGGACGCCGCGGCC
Source organism: Rhodococcus sp. NPDC057014 (assembly GCF_042673295.1). Lineage (NCBI taxonomy): Bacteria > Bacillati > Actinomycetota > Actinomycetes > Mycobacteriales > Nocardiaceae > Rhodococcus > Rhodococcus sp. NPDC057014. The sequence continues at coordinate 11,491 of NZ_JBHUSF010000232.1, read as the reverse complement.
GTGGATCCGCGTCAACTTCGTGAGCAGCATCGACGGCGCCGTCTCCGTCGACGGGGTCAGCGGGGCGCTCGGCACCCCCGCGGACGCACTGGTCTTCGCGACGCTGCGGGAACTGGCCGACGTCGTGCTGGTCGGGGCCGGAACCGTGCGGGCGGAGAACTACGGCGGGGTGCGCATCGGCGCCGAGGGACGGCGGCGGCGGGTGGCAGCGGGGATGCCGGAGGTCCCGCCGATCGCCGTCGTGTCCGCCCGCGCCCACCTCGACCCGCGGGCCCGCCTGTTCACGGACACCGAGGTGGCCCCGATCGTCGTCACGTGCGCCGACGCCGACCCCGTCAGGATCCGTGCCCTCGCCGACGCGGGCGCCCGGATCGTCACGGCCGGCGACGGGCAGATCACCAGCGAAGGACTGCTCGCGGCGCTGGACGACGTCGGTCACCGGCGGGTGCTCTGTGAGGGCGGCCCGAGCCTGTTCGGGCAGCTGATCGCGGACGACGCCGTCGACGAGGTCTGCCTGACCACGGCGCCGGTGCTCGCCGGCGGAGCCGCCGGTCGCGTCGCCACCGCACCGAGTGCCCGGATCACCGCGATGACTCCCGCGCACATCCTCACCGACACCGACGGCACCGTCCTCACCCGATGGGTGCGGCTGCCCCGCCCGTAGGGGAACCTGGCAGGGTGGTCGCCATGCGCAGATCGGTGTTGCTCGCAATGGTTCTCGTGGTGTGCACCGCGTGCGGGGCCGGACCGTCCAACCGCCCGCACGTGGCGGTGGAGCGCGAGGGCGGCGGCAGCGAACCCACCGCGACCGAGACCGAGAACCCCGACGCCGCCCCGCCCGTGTTGCAGACCCCGAAGAGCGACCTGGCATGGACCGACTGCACGCAGAGCACTCTCGGCGCCCTCGGCCCGGGCACGACACCCCCGGCCGGGCTCATCTTCGAATGCGGCTCCTACGAGGCGGCCGTCGACGAGGGCGGCACCCTACCCGGGACCTTCACGATGGGCGCGATGCGGGCGCGGCTCGCGAACACCCCCGAGAACGCGGCCCCGCTCGTGCTCACATCGGGATCGGACCGGTCGTCGACCGCGACGCTCGCAGCGCTGAGCACCGGCGGCCTGACGTCGCTGCTGTCGACGCGTCCGGTGGTCGCAGTGGACCGCCGCGGGATCGCCGCCTCGCAGGAGATCGAGTGCCTCACCCCGGAGCTCCGCAGCAGCCTGGCGAATCTCGGGCAGTTCGACCCGGGGACGGGTGACCAGGTCGACAAGGTGACCGCGCTGGGCCGCGACGCCACCATCGCGTGTACCGACTACCTGCAGCCGCAGGAACTCGCGTTCGACAGCACCCATGCCGCCGACGACATCGAGGAACTGCGCCGCACCTGGGACGTCGACGCGCTCGGCATCCTCGCCACCGGCAACGGCAGCGCCGTCGCGCTCAGCTACGCCGCCAAGTACCCCGGCCGGGTCGGCCGGCTCGTCCTCGACTCCCCCGCCGTCACCACCGTGGACGCCGCGACCGTCACGGAGCAGCAGGTGGCGGGTCAGGAGGCGGCGTTCGACGCGTTCGCCCGCCAGTGCACCGCCCTGAACTGCTCCCTCGGCGCCGATCCCCGCGCGGCGGTGACGGACGCCGTCACCCGCGCCGCGAACGGGCAGATCCCGCAGGTGTCCGCGAACGCCCTCCTCACCGCGGTGTCCGGGTCGCTCGCGGCGGCGGGCGGCGACCAGCAGGGCCGCGTCCGCGCCCTGTCGGATGCGGTCTCCGCCGCCCTCGCCGGGAACACGGCGCCGATCCTCGCGGCGGTCGCGCAGGCCGAGGCCGCCTACGAGAGCGACGGCCAGTTCATCACCCGCTGCACGGACGGCCAGCAGTGGCCCGCCCCGGACCGGGTCCGCGAACTGCAGAAGCTGTGGGGCGAACGATTCCCGCTGTTCGGCCCGAACGCCGCCGTCGGCCTGCTCACCTGCACGTCCTGGCCCGCGACCGCGCCCCCCGCCCTGCCCGGCGAGCTGACGCTGCCGGTCCTGGTGCTCAGCGGCACTGCCGACCCGGTCGTCGGGAACGCCGGGGTGGGGACGGTGACGGGGGCCGTGTCGAGCGCGGGCGCCGCGACGGCGACGCTGACGTGGCACGGCAGCGGCCACCCCGCCACCCATTCGGACTGCGCGCAGAAGTCGATCGTCACCTACGTCACGGACGGGAAGCTGCCGCCGGACGGCAGCGCCTGCCCCGCCTAGCGGAGGTGTTCCGCCCGACACCCACAGGGGGTGCGTGACCGCACGTCAGGGCATCTCGGTGTACCGTGCCGTGGTGTTCCTTCGACAACTCGAACCGCGCACCGGGCGGACTGCCAACGAGGTAATCAACTTCGCGCTGTGGCCGATCGCCGTCATGACCGTGCTGCATCGAGTGGTCGTCAAGGCGGTCAACGGGTACATCACCGACGACTTCCGGCCGGTCTACAACGCTGCGCTGGCCTTCCTGAACGGGCGACCCGTCTACACCGCCAACTTCAACTGGGTCGACCCGCACTACCTGTATCCGCCGTCCGGAACACTGCTGATGGCGCCGATCGCGGTGATCGACCCCGAGAAGTCCCGCTGGCTGTTCATCATCGCCAACGCGATCGCCATCGTGATCGCCCTGTACCTGCTGCTGCGGCTGTTCGGCCTGGGACTGAACTCGATCGCGGCCCCGATCCTGCTGCTCGCCACGTTCTCGTCCGAGACCGTCACCAACACCCTGGTCTTCACCAACATCAACGGCCTCGTCCTGCTCGGCGAGATCGCGTTCCTGGTGTTGCTCATGAAGCGCAGGGACATGTGGTCCGGTGTCGCCATCGGGTTGACGTTCGCGGTCAAACCGATCCTCGCCCCACTCCTGCTACTGCCACTGGTGCGCGGACAGTGGAAGGTGTTCGTCACCGCGATCGGCATCCCCCTGATCCTCACCGCCGTCGCGTGGCCGCTGTCCGCGGATCCGATGGACTTCGTGCACCACACGGTGCCGTACCTGATGGAGTCGCGCGACTACTTCAACAGCGCGATCGTCGGCAACGGCAAGTACTACGGCTTGCCCACCGGCATGATCTGGGCGCTGCGCGGCGTCTTCGCCGCCATCGTGCTCTCGTCCCTGTGGCTGCTCCACCGCTTCTACCGCCACGACGAACTGTTCTTCGTCGTCACCACGTCCGGTGTTCTGCTGACCGCGTCGTGGCTGCTCGGCTCGCTGGGCCAGATGTACTACTCGATGATGCTGTTCCCGCTCCTGATGTCGGTGGTGCTGAAGAATTCGGTGATGCGGAACTGGCCGGCGTGGCTGGCCGTGTACGGCTTCATGAGCTACGACAGCTGGCTGTCGAGCCGGTTCGTCGAGGCCGGCCGGACCGCCGAGTACATGAAGACCACGCTGGGGTGGAGTCTGATGCTCCTCGTCATCTTCGGTGTGCTCACCGTCCGCTACGTCACGGCGCGACGCGAAGGCCGCCTCGATCGGGGCATCGATCCGGCATTCCTGCTCGAACCGCAGATGGCCCCCAAGTCTGCGCGGGAGCCGGAACCGGACGAGCAGCCGCAGGTCGAGTCGGCCGCCGCCAAGACGTAGCCCGGTCACGCACCGGGCGTCACGGCCGGAATCGGCGAAACGTATTAGCGTGGAGCCATGAGTTCGCAGCAGCAGGATCCCACGCAGTCCGCCCCGAAGGTTGCTCTCTCCGACAGCGAGTGGCGCGAGAAACTGACTCCCGAGGAGTACGCGGTGCTGCGCCAGGCCGGCACCGAGCGACCCTTCGTCGGCGAGTACACCGACACGAAGACGGAAGGCGTCTACCACTGCCGGGCCTGTGGCGCCGAACTGTTCCGCAGCACCGAGAAGTTCGAATCCCACTGCGGGTGGCCGTCGTTCTTCGACCCGTCCGACTCGGACGCCGTCGTCCTCCGCGAGGACACCTCGCTGGGCATGCGCCGCGTCGAGGTGGTCTGCGCGACGTGCCACAGCCACCTCGGCCACGTCTTCGAGGGCGAGGGCTACCCCACCCCCACCGATCAGCGGTACTGCATCAATTCGATCTCGCTGGTTCTGGAACCCGCCGGCGAATGATCGCGGGCGGATCGAACGCCCGGATCGGCGGCAGCTCGCCGTCGTAGCGTTCGATCTGCACGAGCACGTGCTGGCCCGTGCAGCCGTGGGCGAGTGATGACGTCCCCACGTCCGGGGTCAGCACATTCGGGTTCCCGTGCACGCAGAGCGAATCCGGGTCGGTCGCGTCGAGCGGGTCGTACCAGGCCCCCGTCGACAGCTGCACCACCCCGCGGCGGACACCCTCGTCCATCACCACCCCGGCGAGGCAGGCGCCGCGGTCGTTGAACACCCGGACGACGTCGCCGCCGGTCAGTCCGCGGTCGGCGGCGTCGCCGGGATGAATGCGCAGCGGTTCGCGGCCCCGGATCTTCGACTGCTGGCTGGTGCCGCCGTGATCGAGTTGGCTGTGCAGACGGGTGCGTGGCTGGTTGGCGATCAGATGCAGCGGGAACTGCCGGGCCCGCGCGCCGCCGAGCCATTCCTCCGGCTCGTACCAACGGGGGTGCCCGGCGCAGTCGTCGTAGCCGAATCCGTCGATGTCCTCGGAGAAGATCTCGATCCGCCCGCTCGGGGTACCGAGCGGGAACTTCACCGGATCCGCCCGGAAGTCGCCGAACAGGATCAGGTCGTCCTCGGTCCGCATCCGCACGTGGCCCTGCGTCCAGAAGTCGTCGAAACTCGGCGCCGGTCCGCCGTCCGCGCGGACGAAGTCCCGCCACTGCCCGTACAGGTGCTCGAGCCACTGCCCCGACGTGCGGCCCTCGGTGAACTTCTCGCCGACGCCCAGCTTCCGGGCGACGGCGGCGAACGTGTCGTAGTCGTCCTGGGCGTCGGCGTACGGCGTCACCGCGGCGTGCATGGCGACGAGCAGCGGATCGTTGCGGGTGCAGCTGATGTCGGCCCGCTCGAGCGACGTGGTGGACGGGACGACGATGTCGGCGTGCCGGGCCATCGGCGTCCAGTAGGGGTCGTGGACCACGATCGTGTCGGGCCGGGCCAGTGCGCGGCGCAGACGCGGAATGTCCTGATGGTGGTGGAACGGGTTGCCGCCGGCCCAGTACAGCATCTTGATGTCCGGGTACGTCAGCCGCTGACCGTCGTAGTCGAACGGGGCGCCCGGGTTCAGGAGCATGTCCGAGACCGCGGCCACGGGGATGAAGTCGCGGACCGGGTTCAGACCCTGCGGAAGGGTGGGCAGCGGGTACGGGACCGGGGCGAGCCCGGGCTCGTTCATGGAACCGTAGCCGTGACCGAAACCTCCACCGGGAAGACCGATCTGGCCCAGCATCGCGGCGAGGGTGACCCCCATCCACGGGGCCTGCTCGCCGTGCCGGACCCGCTGCAGCGACCAGGTGACGGTCACCATCGTGCGGCCCGACGCCATCCGCCGGGCGAGGGCCACCAGGTCCGGGGCGGCGATGCCGGAGATCTGCTCCGCCCAGGCCGGCGACTTCGGGACACCGTCGGAGCGTCCGAGGAGGTAGTCCTCGAAGCGGTCGTAGCCGACGCAGTGGCCGGCGAGGAACGCCGTGTCGTGCAGGCCCTCCGTCGCGAGAACGTACGCGAGGGCCAGCATGATCGCGACATCGGTGCCGGGCACCGGCGCATGCCGTTCGGCGACGCCGTGCATGTCGTCGCTCAACGGACTGAACGACACAACGGATCCGCCGCGCCGCCGCAGGGCGTCGAGGGCATCGCGGGTGGGGTGGTCGCTGGTGCCGCCGTGATTGACGCCGGTGTTCTTGAGGGGGACGCCGCCGAAGCACACCATGACGTCGGTGTGCTCGGCGATGAGCCTCCAGGACGTGGAGCGGGCGAACATCTTCCAGTGCGTGCCCACCACCCGCGGCATGACGACGCCCGTCGCGCCCAGCGAATAGCTGTGCACCGAACGGGTGTAACCGCCGAGGGTGTTCAGGAACCGGTGGACCTGGCTCTGCGCGTGGTGGAACCGGCCCGCGCTGGCCCACCCGTACGAACCGCCGTAGATCGCGCTGTTGCCGTGGGTGTCGACCACCCTGCGCAGTTCGTTCGCCAGCCGCTGGGTCAGCTCTTCCCAGTCCACCGGCACGAACTCGTCGGAGCCGCGGGAAGTGCTCGGTCCCGGGCCGTTCTCGAGCCACCCGCGGCGCACCACCGGGCCGGTGATCCGGGCCTTGGTGCGGACCGACCCGGCGAGGTTGCCCAGCACCGGTGACGGGTCGGCGTCACCGGTGTACGGGTGCACGGCGACGACGTCGCCGTCGGCGACTTCGGCCTCGAACATGCCCCAGTGCGACATGTGCTGGTAGCGGGGCGCCCTGCGGGCCCCGTCGGCGTCACTCATCTCTCGGGTGTCAGATCACGGCAGAGCCGCGACGAGCTTCTCCACATCCACGCGCGGGCCGGTGAAGAACGGCACCTCCTCGCGGACGTGCAGCCGGGCCTCGGTCGCGCGCAGGTCGCGCATGAGGTCGACGATGCGGTACAGCTCGGGCGCCTCGAACGCGAGGATCCACTCGTAGTCGCCGAGCGCGAACGAGGGCACGGTGTTGGCGCGCACGTCCTTGTAGGTGCGGGCCGCCATGCCGTGGTCGGCGAGCATCTTCCGGCGCTCGTCGTCGGGCAGCAGGTACCACTCGTAGGAGCGGACGAACGGGTACACGCAGATGTAGTTGCCCGGATCCTCGCCCGCCAGGAACGCCGGGATGTGGCTCTTGTTGAACTCGGCCGGACGGTGGCACGCGACGTTGCTCCACACGGGCTTGCTCGCACGACCCAGCGCGGTGGTGCGGCGGAAGTCGGCGTACGTGGCCTGCAGTGCCTCGATGCTCGCCGAGTGCGTCCAGATCATGAAGTCGGCGTCGGCGCGCAGCCCCGCCACGTCGTAGAGCCCGCGCACCACGACACCCTTCTCGGCCTGACCTTCGAAGAAGATCCGCGCCTCCTTGATCACAGCTTCCCGGTCGTCCCCGAGTACGCCGGGTTCCACCTGGAACACCGAGAACATGAGGTAGCGGATTTCAGAGTTCAATGCGTCGAAGTCGAGGCGTGCCATGGGTCTATCGTGCCACTCGCCCGGAGAGCCGTGCAGCCGCCGTCGTCGCAGCGGCCACGCACGCGGGTACACCCACCCCCCGCAGGAGCGCCCCGGACACCTCGACACCGTCCAGACCTGCGACTTCCTGCTCGATCACCGCCACCCGCTCGAGGTGGCCGGGACCGTACTGTGGCAGTCCGCCGTGCCAGCGCTCGACGTGCGCGGCGACGGGCTCGGCGGACACCCCGGCGACGGTCGCGAGGTCGCGCCGGGCCGCGGCGATCAGCTCGTCGTCGGGTGCGTCGACGACGGCGGCGTCACCGAACCGTCCGAACGACGCCCGCACGAGGGTGACCTCCCGCTCGGCGAGGTGCGGCCACTTGCGGCTCGACAGGGTGAACGCCTTCGCGCCGAGCGGCGTGTCGGTGGCGACGAGGATCCCGGAGTTCTGCGGGACGTCGGTGCCGGCGGGCAGCGCCAGCGCGACGACGGCCGAGGAGGCCAGCGGGATGTCGGCGGCGGCCGCCGACGCGCGGGGTGCGATACCGGCGAGCAGTTCGGCGAGCTGCGGGGCGGGCACGGCGAGCACGACGCCGTCCACCCGGCCCACCGGGTCCGCCGACCAGCCGTCGCCGTCGCGGCCGAGCGCGCGTACTCGCTCGTGCACGATCTCCGCGCCCGCGGCGACCATGAGGGCGCGCAGCAGGACGCCGTAGCCGTCGCGCAGCGCCCCGAACACCGGTCCCGCGGCGGGTGGGGGAAGCGCCTCCGCCACGGCCGCGGACAGGCTCGTGGCACCGCGGTCGAGGGCGGCCGCGAGGGTGGGGAGCGCGGCGCGGACACCGATGGTGTCCGCCAGCCCCGAATAGACCCCTCCGAGAAGCGGATCCACCGACCGCCGGACCACCTGCGCGCCGAACCGGTCGCCGACCAGCGCACCGACGGCGAGATCGGAGCCCGGCGTCCAGTCGAGGGGCACCGCCCGCTCCCCCGCCACCCGCGCGAGGGTCCGGTCGTCGACGAGCCCGCGGAGACTGTTCTCGTCGGCGGGGATCCCCATGAGGGTGTCCGCGGGCAGCGGGTGCAGAGCGTTCTCGGACCAGATGAGCGGACGCAGTCCCGCCGGATGCACCAGCTGGTCGGCGAGGCCGAGTTCGCCGAGCAGGGCCGGCAGTTCCGGGCGCCGCGCGATGAAGGCTTCCGCCCCGACGTCGACGGGTTCCCCGGCCAGATCCACCGTGCGCAGCTTGCCCCCGAGCCGCCCCGCGCCGTCGGCGACGACGATCCGGGCACCGGCGCCGAGCCGTTGCCGCAAGCGGTACGCGGCCACGAGCCCGGAGATGCCGCCGCCGACGACGAGAACGTTCGGCGACGACCCGGTCACAGCGAGTGCACCAACTCGACCAGCGCGGTCAGCGCGCCCGGGTCGGTGTCGGGCAGGACGCCGTGCCCGAGGTTGAAGATGTGCCCCGTGGCGCCTGCGGCGAGCGCGGCGTCGGCCTCCGCAGTGATGCGGCGCACCTGCTTCTCGACGGCCGCCGGTCCCGCGAACAGCACCGCGGGGTCGAGGTTGCCCTGCAGCGCCTTGCCCGGGCCGACCCGGCGCGCCGCGACGTCCAGGGGGATGCGCCAGTCGACACCGACCACGTCCGCGCCCGCCTCGCCCATCGCGCCGAGCAGCTCACCCGTTCCGACACCGAAGTGGATCCGCGGCACCTTCGCGCTCTCCACCTCGGCGAACACCCGCTCCGAGTGCGGCAGCACGAATTCGCGGTACTCGGCCAACGACAACGCACCCGCCCACGAGTCGAACAGCTGGATCGCGTCGACGCCGGCGCGCAACTGCGCCTGCAGGAACGTGATGGTGGTGTCGGCCAGGGTGCCGAGCAGCGCGTGCCACGTCTTCGGGTCGGAGTGCATCAGCGCCTTCGTGCGCTCGTGGTTGCGGCTCGGTCCGCCCTCGACCAGGTACGACGCGAGGGTGAACGGGGCGCCGGCGAAACCGATCAGCGGTGTCGACCCGAGTTCCGCGGTGAGCAGCTGCACGGCCTGCGCGACCGCGCCGACCTCCTCGGGCACGAGCCGGGGTAGGGCGGCGACGTCCGCGATCGAGCGGACCGGATTTGCGACGACGGGGCCGGTGCCGGCCACGATGTCCAGATCGATGCCGGCCGCCTTGAGCGGCACCACGATGTCGGAGAACAGGATCGCGGCGTCGACCCCGTGCCTGCGCACGGGCTGCATGGTGATCTCGCAGACCAGTGCCGGATCGAAGCACGACTCGAGCATGCCGATCCCCGACCGGATCTCGCGGTACTCGGGAAGCGAGCGGCCCGCCTGCCGCATGAACCACACCGGGCGCCGGCCGGGAGCGCGGCCTTCCGCGGCCGCCAGGAGGGGCGCGTCGGGGAGCACCCGCCTCGCGGCGTACGTCGCCCGTTCGCTCATGCCTGCATTGGTGCTTTCCAACCCGCTCATCGGTCCTCGCGCTCTCTGCCTGCTCGAATTTCGGCAGCTCTCATGCTGCCATGCCGCGGCTCCGCCGCCGATCGGCCCTGCTCGGCGCGCCTCCGACGAGATGCGTGGGTCCGGGTCTAACGTCCCGGGCTGTGACGACTTCGGGATCGCCCGCCGAACCGGCCGAGTTCCGCGCCGCCGTCGAAGCGATGAATTCCGCGCAGGTCCGCGCGGACATCGAGCTGGGTCCCATCCGGCCCCCGCAACGACTCGCGCCGTTCAGCTACGCCGTCGGCGCCGAGGTCGTGCACGAGGACACCGGGGTCGTCGCCGAGCAGAGCGAGGGTGACGCGTTCGGCAGATTGATCCTCCTGTTCGACCCCGAGGGCGACGAGGCCTGGAACGGCACGATGCGGCTCGTCGCCTACATCCAGGCCGACCTGGACGCGGCCGTGGCGTCCGACCCCCTGCTTCCCGAGGTGGCGTGGAGCTGGCTCGTCGACGCGCTGGAGTCGCGCCACGAACCCCTCAACGCGCTCGGCGGGACGGTGACCGCGACGACGTCGGTGCGGTACGGCGACATCGCCGGTCCCCCGCATGCGCATCAGCTGGAGCTGCGCGCGTCGTGGACGGCGACGTCGGTCGAGCTGGCCGCGCACGTCGAGGCGTTCTGCGAGGTGCTGGCGTACGCGGCCGGTCTGCCGCCCGCCGGGGTGGCGCAGCTGAAGACGCTCGGCGGCAAGTAGGTCAGGCCGATTCCGTGCCCGCCGCGGGCACGTCGGTGGTGGCGCTGCGCGACCATTCCAGGAACCGCCCGACCGCCTGCGTGACCGAGATGCTGCGGATCGAGGGGAACACGTCGAACGCGTGCTGCGCGCCCTTCAGTTCCGCGTAGACGACGGGGTTGTCGGACACCTGCCGGAGTTCGTCGACGAAGATCCGCGCCTCGGCGACGGGAATGAGCGAATCGCTCGTGCCGTGGATCACGAAGAACGGCGGTGCATCCGCCCGGAGGTGCGCGAGCGGCGACGCGGCCCGGTAGTCGTCGGGGAACATGGCGTTCTTGCCGAGCACCATGGGCATCAGTCCGGAGTGCACACGCTGGAGGACGGCCTTGATTCCGGTGTCGCCGGCGAAGTCGTAGACGCCGTAGTAGGGCACACACGCCTGGACCGCCGTGTCGACGTCCTCGAATCCGGGCTGCAGCCGGCTGTCGTTCGCGGTGAGACCGACCATGGCGGCGAGGTGGCCGCCCGCGGAACCTCCGGTGACGGCGATGAAGTCGGGGTTGCCGCCGTACTCGTCGACGTGCTCCCGGAGCCAGGCCAGGGCGCGCTTGATCGCGATCAGGTGTTCCGGCCATGTCGCCTTCGGCGACAGCGGGTAGTTGACGGCCGCGCACACCCACCCGCGTGAGGCCATCTCGAGCATCAGCGGCAGACCCTGCTGGTCCTTGTTCCCGATCACCCAGCCGCCGCCGTGGATCTGGAGGAGGACCGGGCTCTTCGACGGCAGATCCTGCCGGTGGTAGATGTCGAGGCGGGCCCGGCGCCCGCCCGGCCCGTACGCGAGGTTGCGGACCCGGGTGACGGCCTTGTTCCGCATCCAGAACGGGTTGAGGAGTTGCCGCCACACCGGTCGCCCGGGACGGTCGATGGCGTGGTCGCGGTCGGTGTAGTTCTCCCCGAGCGTCTCGACGAGCGCGGATTCGGCTTCGGCTCCGGCGCCCCGGCCGGTCGCGATGACGGCGGCGAGCCCGGCGGCGGAGGCGACGGCCAGCGCGAGGCCGACGCGGTCGCTGCGGGTCCGCGTTCCGTGACGGGCGGTGTGCTGGGCGGCGTCGGCGGCGGTCACGGCGAGGAGGTGGGGTGCGAGTTCGGTGGTCAGCCACCCCGAGAAAAAGGCGACCCCCGAGGTGGGCGCGCCGG
>NZ_JBHUSF010000231.1:0-14619 GCF_042673295.1 Rhodococcus sp. NPDC057014 | reverse complement strand
TCCCTGGACTCGTTACGCACGCACGGGGCGCGGGGCGGCGTCGAGGCCGAAACCGCCCCGGAAGAACACCATCGGCCGCTCCTCACACACCGATTCCAGTTCCCGGACACGTCCGATCACGACATCGTGATCGCCGGCGGTGTGCACGGACTGCACGTCCGCGTGCACGCGCAGAAGGACCCCCGGCAGCGACGGCGTCGACCACCGCGACGGCTCCCACGCGAGCCCGTCGAACTTGGCGCCCCGGCTCGACCCGAACCGGGCGCAGAGGTCCGTCTGGTCCTCGTGCAGCACGTTGATCGTGAACCGCCCCGACCGCCGGATGCGCGGCCATGCCCGGCCGCGGTGATCGGCGCAGAACAGGATCAGCGGCGGCTCCAGAGACACCGACGCGAACGACTGGCATGTGAAACCCACCGGGCCCTCCGTGTCGAGTCCCGTCACGACCGTGACCCCGCTGGCGAATTGTCCTAGGGCTCGGCGCATCTCGTCCGGTGACGGTGCGTCCGGGTGTGCCGCGGGCTTGCTTCCGGCCGGCTCGGTTGCCATCAGACCGCCTCCGATTGCTCTTGCGTCGCCGACCGATTCGGCGATCGACCCCGAGGCTAGGGACGCCCCGAACGGTCACGAGATTCCGTCTCGGTCAGTGGAAGTCCTCGCCCGGACGGTGCCGGGGCGGGGCGGTGTCTCGCTGACCGGGATCGCTCCTGTCCGAGCCGGGAACACGCTGGCAACGTGATCGAGCATGACGACTGACTCGAGTTACGAGGGCACCCTGAAGGAGCTGAAGACCGACCTCGGCGTGCTTCGCTACCACGAGGCCGGCGACGGCCCGCCACTTCTGCTGCTGCACGGCTCCGGCCCCGGCGTGACGGGATGGCGCAACTTCCGCGGCAACCTCGGCGTCTTCGCCGAGCACTTCCGCACCTTCGTCCTGGAGTTCCCGGGATTCGGGGTCAGCGACGACTTCGGCGGTCATCCGATGCTCACCGCGGGCGACGCGGTGCTCCGTTTCCTCGACGGGCTCGGACTCGACGAGGTGGCGATGCTCGGAAACTCGATGGGCGGCATCGTCGCCACCCAGTTCGCGATCGCACACCCCGACCGGGTTTCCAAGCTGATCACCATCGGCGGCATCGGCAGGAACCTCTTCAGCCCCGGCCCCGGCGAGGGCATCAATCTTCTGATGGAGTTCACGGACGACCCCACCCGGGAACGACTGATCGCGTGGCTGCACTCGATGGTGTTCGACCCCGCGATGGTCACCGAGGAACTGATCGAGGAACGCTGGACGCAGGCCACCGACCCCGAGACCCTCGCCAGCGCCCGCAAGATGTACAGCAAGGCCGCGTTCGAGGCCGGCGCCAAGGCCGCACTCGAATCCGACGCCACCCCGTACTGGGCCCAGCTGCACAAGGTGACGGCGCCGACGCTGCTCACCTGGGGCCGCGACGACCGGGTCAGCCCGCTGGACATGGCGATCATCCCGATGCGGTCGATCCCGCGGGCGGAACTGCACGTGTTCCCGAACTGCGGGCACTGGGCGATGATCGAGCAGAAGACGGCGTTCGAGAGCGCCGTCCTCGCGTTCCTCCTCCGCAAGGACGGCAGCGGACGATGAGCGCCGCCGCAGAAACCTTCGACACCACGGTCGATTTCCTCGTCGTCGGCAGCGGTGGCGGCGGCATGGCCGCGGCGATCACCGCGGCCCACCGCGGGATCGACACCCTCGTCATCGACAAGGGTGCGACGTTCGGCGGATCCACCGCCATCTCCGGCGGCGGCATCTGGATACCCAACGCCCCGACACTGCGGGAGAAGGGTGTGATCGACTCGAGGGAGTCGATCCGCCGCTACCTCGACATCATCACCGAGGGCACCGTCGCCGCCGACCGGCTCGACGCGTTCGTCGACAAGGGTCCCGAGCTGATGGAACTCCTCGACCGCAGCCCGCACATGAAGCTGTACTGGGTGAAGGGCTACTCCGACTACCACCCGGAATACGAGGGCGGGCGGCCGCTCGGGCGCACCATCGAATGCATCCCGTTCGACACCCGGGCGCTGAAGGAGGACGAGCAGTTCCAGCGCCCCAACAGCATGAAGGGTCCGCTGGGCCTGTGGGTCACCTCGAAGGACTACCACGACCTCGCGATGGTCAAGCGTACGTGGAAGGGCCGCAAGGCGTCGCTGGTGGCGGCGTGGCGGGTGGCGTCCAACATGGTCCGCCGACGCCACATGGCGACCGGCGGACGCGCACTGGTGGCGCGGATGCGGATGATCCTCAAGGACGCCGGGGTGCCGCTGTGGCTGAAGACGTCGATGACGGAACTGATCGTCGACGGCACCGGCGCGGTCGTGGGTGTGCTCGCCGAGCGCGACGGACAGACGGTCCGGATCGGCGCCCGCCGCGGCGTGCTGCTCGCGACCGGCGGGTTCGACCACAACCAGGACATGCGGGCCAAGTACCTGCCCCGGCACGGCGTTCCGGACGTCAGCGCCGGCGCCCGTGAGAACACCGGCGACGGCATCGTCGCCGGCCAGAAGCTCGGCGCCGCAGTCGACCTCATGGACGACGCCTGGTGGATGCCGTCGGTGCTGCACCCGATGGGCGCTGTGATCCCGCTCGTCTCGGAGCGGTGCATTCCGCCGTCCGTCATCGTGAACGGCCGCGGCGAACGCTTCACCAACGAGTCGTCGCCGTACGTGAACTTCGTGCACGACCAACTCGACGGCGGCCACGTCCCGGCGTGGTTCGTCATGGACACGAAGGCGAAGTCGCGGTACCCGTTCGCGCAGGTGCTGCCGGGTGTGCCGTTCCCGCAGGGGTTCTACGACTCCGGAGTCGTGCACAAGGCGGACACGTTGCGTGACCTCGCCGATGCAATCGGCGTCAAGGCAGACACCCTCGTCGCGACCGTCGATCGCTTCAACGGCTTCGCCCGCAGCGGCACCGACGAGGACTTCGGCCGCGGCGACAGCGCGTACGACCGGTACTACGGCGACCCGACGATGAAGAACCCGTGCCTCGACGAGATCACGCAGGGGCCGTTCTACGCGATCCGCTGCGAGGCAGGCGACCTGGGCACGAAGGGCGGACTCGTCACCGACGCCGACGCCCGGGTGCTCCGCGCGGACGGGACCGTCATCGACGGCCTGTACGCCACCGGCAACACGTCGGCATCGGTGATGGGCAACGAATACGCAGGCGCGGGCGCGACCATCGGTCCCGCCATGGTGTTCGGCTACATCGCCGCGCAGCACGTCGCCCACGTGAGTGGCAAAGAGTCCCGGAACACACGACAGCACTCACGTGCGGGAGAGGTGGCGTGATGCTGAGCGACGCGCAGCGACTGTCCGCCGCCCACCTCCTGCGGAACGCCGAACAGAACCGCGCCCCCATCGATCCGCTGACCACCGTGTTCCCGGGCATCGACGTTGTCGACGCCTACGAGATCGCGCTGCTCAACATCCGGGCGCGACTGGCGGCGGGGGAGACGGTGTACGGCCACAAGGTCGGACTGTCCTCCGAGGTCATGCAGAAGATGATGGGCGTCGACGAACCCGACTACGGACATCTGCTGTCGAGCATGGTGTACGCAGAGGGGACGCCGATCGACACCGCGCAGTTTTGCTACCCGCGCATCGAGGTGGAGATCGGGTACGTCCTCGGCGAAACACTGCCGGGGGAGGGGTGCACCGAGGCCGACGTGCTCGCGGCCACCGAATACATCGTTCCCAGTATCGAATTGATCGACTCCCGAATCACGGACTGGAAGATCGGGCTCGCCGACACGATCGCCGACAACGCGTCCTCGGCCGGCGTGATCCTCGGCGCGGGACGCGTGGAACCGGCGCGGGTCGACATCGGCGCGATCTCCGCGGTGCTCTACCAGGGCGAGGACGAGATCGCGCGGGGCGAGGCGTCGGCGGTGCTCGGCAATCCCACGAAGGCCGTGGCCTGGCTGGCGCGGAAGGTCGCGAGCTTCGGGGTGCGGCTCGAGGCCGGGCACGTGATCCTGCCCGGATCCTGCACCCGCGCGGTCGACGCCCGACCCGGCGACGTGTTCCGCGCCGAGTTCAGTGACATCGGTTCCGTATCAGTAGAATTCAAGTAAGGCGACAATTGTGACCAAGGCTCTCGCCGCGATCGTCGGATCCGGCAACATCGGCACCGACCTGATGTACAAACTCCTCCGCTCGGAGATCATCGAGCCCCGCTGGATGATCGGCGTCGACCCCGACAGCGAGGGACTGAAGCGCGCCGCCGACCGGGGTGTGATCGCCAGCGCCGAGGGCGTCGACTGGCTGCTCGCCCAGGACGAGCGCCCCGACATCGTCTTCGAGGCCACCTCGGCCTACGTGCACCGGGCGAACGCGCCCCGCTACCGGGAACTCGGCATCCAGGCCGTCGACCTCACCCCCGCCGCGCTCGGACCCGCGGTCGTGCCCGCCGTGAACATGGGCGAGCACCGCACCGCTCCGAACGTCAACCTCATCACGTGCGGCGGCCAGGCGACCATCCCCATGGTCCATGCCGTCTCGCGGATCACCGACGTCGCGTACGCCGAGATTGTCGCCAGCGTGGCCTCGCCGTCCGCGGGCCCGGGTACCCGCGCGAACATCGACGAGTTCACGATCACCACGAGCCGCGGCATCGAGACGATCGGCGGGGCGAAGAAGGGCAAGGCGATCATCATCCTGAACCCGGCCGAACCGCCGATGTTCATGAAGGACACCGTGTTCTGCTCCATTCCCGCCGACGCCGACCGCGGCGCCATCACCGCGTCCATCCACGACGTCGCGGCATCCGTGCAGGCGTACGTCCCCGGATACCGTCTGCGCGCCGAACCGCAATTCGACGATCCGACGCCGATCAGTGGAGGACTGGCCCGCGTCGGCATCTTCCTCGAGGTCGAGGGCGCCGGGGACTTCCTGCCGCCATACTCCGGCAACCTCGACATCATGACCGCCGCCGCCACCAAGGTCGGCGAGAGCTTCGCGACGCAGATCCTCGGCGCAAGCGTCTGAGCGCGTCCGCCCCACATTCACTCTTCGAAGGACTACCGATGCCTTACAGTGCCGAACTCGACATCCGGGTGACGGACTCGTCGCTGCGCGACGGCTCCCACGCCAAGCGACACCAGTTCACCGTCGACCACGTCCGCTCGATCGTCGGGGCGCTCGACGCCGCCGGCGTCCCGGTCATCGAGGTCACCCACGGCGACGGACTCGGCGGTTCCTCGTTCAACTACGGCTTCAGCCACACCCCGGAACAGGAACTGATCAAGGCCGCGGTGGAGACGGCGGAACGGGCGAAGATCGCGTTCCTCATGCTCCCCGGACTGGGTGTCCAGTCCGACATCCGGGAGGCCGCGGACAACGGCGCGAGCATCTGCCGCATCGCCACGCACTGCACCGAAGCCGACATCTCCGTGCAGCATTTCGGGCTCGCCCGCGAACTCGGGCTGGAGACGGTCGGGTTCCTGATGATGTCCCATAGTCAGCCGCCGGAGGTTCTCGCGCAGCAGGCGCGGATCATGGCCGACGCCGGCTGCCAGTGCGTGTACGTGGTGGACTCGGCCGGAGCGCTGATCCTGAACGCCGTCAGCGACCGTGTGTCCGCCTTGGTGACCGAACTCGGCGACGACGCGCAGGTCGGATTCCACGGGCACGAGAACCTCGGCCTCGGTGTCGCCAACTCGGTGCTTGCCGTCGAGGCGGGCGCCTTGCAGATCGACGGCTCCACCCGGCGTTTCGGCGCCGGCGCGGGCAACACCCCGGTCGAGGCGTTCGCGGCAGTCGCCGAGAAGCTCGGAATCCGCACCGGCATCGACACTCTGAAGATCATCGACGCCGCCGAGGACGTCGTCCGGCCGATCATGGACGGCGACTGCCTGCTCGACCGGCTGTCGCTGACCATGGGCTACGCGGGCGTGTACTCCAGCTTCCTCAAGCACGCCGACTCCCACGCCCGCCGGTACGGCGTGTCCGGTGCGGAAATCCTCATCGAGGCCGGCAGGCGCAAGCTCGTCGGCGGTCAGGAAGACCAGCTGATCGAGATCGCCCTCGGACTCGCAGACCGGAAGTCCGCGAGTTCCGCAGTCGCCGAGAAGAAGTCCGCCTAGGCGTTCCGCCGGGTACCGACACCAGAAAGCCGAGATCATCATGGGCCAGGTTCTTGACAGGATCGAACAGTACGCGGACGAGATCCGCGCGGAGGGCGTCGAGGGCGACAAGCTGATGCGCCTGTCGGACACGTCCGCGAAGAGGCTGCGCGACTCCGGGGTGATGCGGATGCTGCAGCCCAAGGAGTACGGCGGATACGAATCGCATCCGCGTGAATTCGCGGAGACCGCGATGGGCATCGGCGCCATCGACGGAGCCGCGGGCTGGGTCAGCGGCATCGTCGGCGTCCACCCGTGGGAGCTGGCGTTCTTCGACCGCACCGCGCAGGACGAGGTGTGGGGCGAGGACTCCGACATGTGGATGGCGTCACCGTACGCCCCGATGGGGGTGGCCGTGCCCGTCGACGGCGGCTACGTCCTCAACGGACGGTGGTCGTTCTCCTCGGGCACCGACCACTGCGGGTGGGTCATGATCGGCGCCGCCGTCGGCGACCAGGACGGCAACCGGGTGATGCCCCCGAAGATCCTGCACGTGCTGCTGCCGCGCTCGGACTACGACATCGACCAGGACAGCTGGAACGTCGTCGGACTACGCGGCACCGGGTCCAAGGACCTGATCGTCAAGGACGCATTCATTCCGCAGCACCGGACGCTGCAGGCCGACAAGGTCTTCGACGGTTCCGCGCCGAAGGAGTTCGGCCGCACCCAGACGCTCTACAACTTCCCGTTCTCGTGCATCTTCCCGCTCGGCATCACGTCCTCGCTCATCGGCATCGCCGAGGGCGCGCTGGCCTGCCACCTCAACGCGCAACGCGAACGCGTCACCGTCTCCGGCACCCCGATCAAGGACGACCCCTACGTGCTGTTCGCGATCGGCGAGGCGGCCGCGGAGATCGCGGCGTCGCGGGCGGCGATCCTGGAGACGGTCGACCGGTTCTGGGACATGACCGAGAAGGGGCAGGACATCTCGTTCGAACTCCGCTCCATCGGTCGGCGCACCCAGACGGCCGCCGCCTGGCGGGCGGTGCGCGCCGTGGACGAGATCTTCGCGCGCTCCGGCGGCGGTGCGCTCCAACTGAAGACGCCCATGCAGCGTTTCTGGCGGGACGCCCACGCCGGCCTGTCCCACGCCATCCACGTGCCGGGATCGATCTTCCACTCCTCGGCGCTGACCCAGCTCGGTGGGGAACCCCAGGGCATCCACCGCTCCATGATCTAGGCGCTTCGCGCCCGTGAGTGGTTAAGGAGTCCAGGGACTCGTCAACCACGCACGGGCGGCGGAGCCGCCTCCAGGAAAGGACTTCACATGACCGACATCCGAGGGCTCGGCTATCTGCGGATCCAGACGAAGGACGTGCCACGCTGGCGGGAGCTGGTGGTGGACGGGCTGGGCATGGCCGAGGGGTCGGGCCCCGAGCCCGGCGGCCTGTACCTGCGCGTCGACGAGCGGCGGTCACGGCTGATCGTCCTGCCCGGCGACACGGACAAGGCGCTCGCCGTGGGGTGGGAGGTGCGCGACCAGTTCGCACTCCAGCGAGTGCGGGAGCAGGTGGAGAAGTCGGGCGTCGCGGTCGACGTCCTGTCCGAGGAGGAGTCGCGCTACCGCGACGCCGAACAGGTGATCGCGTTCGACGATCCGTCCGGCACCCGGGTGGAGGTGTTCTTCGGGCCGGTGCTCGACCACAGTCCCGTCGTCACCCCGCACGGGGGCCGCTTCGTCACCGGCGCGCAGGGGCTGGGCCACGTGGTCCTCCCGACGCCGGCGTTCGAGGAGGCCTACACGTTCTACACCGAGGTGCTCGGGTTCCTGCCCCGCGGCGCGATCCGCCTCGGACCGGCCGACGCCCCGGGACCGGCCCGGCGGGTGCGGTTCATGGGCGTCAACCAGCGCCATCACAGCCTCGCGTTGTGCCCCGCACCGCACAGCGGCGAACCCGGGATGGTGCACCTGATGACGGAGGTCGACTCCCTCGACGCCGTCGGGCAGGCCCTCGACCGGCTCGGCACGCTCGGCTTCTCCATCTCGTCGACCCTCGGCCGTCACACCAACGACCGCATGGTGTCGTTCTACGTGCGCGCCCCCGGCGGCTGGGACCTCGAATTCGGCACGGAGGGCATGCTCGTCGACGAGGCGCACTACACCGCCGAGGAGATCACCGCGGACAGTTACTGGGGCCACGACTGGTCGGGTTCCGAGCCGCTGGCGGCGTTCTCATGACGGTCTCGCGCGCCCGGATCGGCGCGGTGGCCGCGCTCGTCCTCCTCGGTGGAAGTGCCTGTTCCAGTGCGGCTTCCGAGACTGTCACCGACACGTCGCCCCGGCCGGGTCAGCTACTCTCGTCCCGCGCCGTCGATGACGGTCCGGCATTGCCGAGCGCCGCGCGGACCGAGGTGATCACCTATGCGTCGCAGGACGGCAACGGTGACCCGGTCGTGGTGTCGGGCACCGTGGCGATTCCCCGCACGCCGGCACCCGACGGCGGGTATCCGGTGATCAGCTGGGCGCACGGCACCACCGGCGTCGCGGACGCTTGCGCCCCGTCCGCGGATTTCGCGGGCGGCCCCGCCCACAGTTACCTCTCCGGGGTCAATGCGTCCCTCGACGACTGGGTGGCGAAGGGGTACGCGGTGGTGAGCACGGACTACCAGGGTCTGGGGACGCCGGGAATCCATCCGTACATCAACGGTGACACGGAGGTGAACGCCGTCGTGGACATCGTTCGCGCCGCCCGCGACGTGGATCCGGCGGTCGGCTCGACGTGGTTCGTGATCGGGCACAGCCAGGGTGGGCAGGCGGCGCTGTTCACCGCCGCGCAGGCAGGGGAGCGCGCCCCGGAACTCGACCTCGGAGGTGCCGTGGCGATCGCCCCGGGCAGCGGACTCGACCAGACGCCGCAGTACTTCCGCTCGGGTGTGCCGGGTATCGAAGCGGCCGAGGCGTTCCTCCCGCTGATCCTCCTCGGCGCGCAGGCCGCCGATCCCGCGATCGACCCGTCGGCGTTGCTGACGGAGCAGGCGCAACCGCTGCTCACGGCGGCGCGGACCGGGTGCATCGACGACATCCGGAAGGTGCCGCCCATGCCTGCGGGTCAGGTCTTCCGCCCCGACGCCGACCTGGGGCCGCTGACGGAGTACCTGGGCCGCCAGGAGCCGTCGAGGGTTCACGTGCAGGTCCCGACGCTGGTCGCGCAGAGTTCCGGTGACGTGGTTGTGAGCAAACCGTCGACGGATCTGATGGTGAAGACGTTGCAGGACAACGGGAACGAACTCACGTATCGGACGTACGAGGGTGCGGACCATCGCGGGACGATCGGGGCGTCGCAGCAGGACGCGCAGGATTTCGTCGCCGGCATTCTTGCTCGCTGAGAATGCACCCGTCAACTGTGTGTTGACAACAGGCCGTTGATGGCTTGAAGTGGTCGGGTGAATTACGGTAACACCCTGCTGACGGGCGTCGCAGCCAGCCCGGGAACCGCCGTCGGTCCTGCGCGGATCATCGTCGGCCTGGACCACTTCGCTCGCTTCCGCCCGGGCGACGTCCTCGTCTGCCGTACGACGTCGCCGGCCTGGACCCCGCTGCTGGCATGCGCCTGTGCCGTGGTCACCGAGACCGGCGGGGTGCTGGCGCACGCCGCGATCGTGGCCCGCGAGTTCGGCATCCCCGCCGTCCTGGCCGCGCCGATGGCCATGACCACCCCGACCGACGGCCTGCTGGTCCGCGTGGACGGCACGCACGGGCACGTCGCGGTTCCGAACGCCGGGAGGAACTGATGCCGCACCGCACTCCGACGGACATTCTGGTGTTGCATTCCGTGCGGATCCTGGGCTACGCCGAGACCGCGCGCATCGCCGCCCGTTTCGACCTGCCTGTCGAGGAGACCGTCGAGCACCTGCTCGATGCCCAGGCCCGTGGGTGGGTCACCCGCACCACCTTCGCCGAGGACAGCGGTTGGTCCCTGACCGATCTCGGGAAGGTGCACGGCGAAAGGCTGCTCGCCGCCGACCTCGACCGGTGCGGGAGTCGGACCGTGGTGGTGCAGGTCCACCGGGAGTTCCTGCCGCACAACGTCGCCGTCGCGGACGCGTGCACCGCCTGGCAGTTGGCCGAGCTGGGTATCGGCGAGGCCACCGTGACCCTCGACGAGACCACCACCCGCCTGGGAATCGCGGCGGACGCCCTGGCCGGATTCGAGGCGCCTGGTCGCGGGCACGGACCGATTCGCCGGCTACCACCAGCGGTTCGCCGGCGCCGTCGAGCGGGCGAGCACCGATCCGGTCTGGATCAGCGCGACCGACCGCGACTCCTGCCACCGCGTCTGGTTCGAGTTCCACGAGGACCTCATCGCGTCCCTCGGCCTCGCCCGGTAAGAGGCCTACTCTCAACTCATGGGCCTGCGACTGCGCGACACCGTCGGACGTCAGCTACGCGAGCTGCGCTACGAGCCGACGGCGAAGCGGATCCGTGCCGAGCTGAACGGGACCACGGTGGTCGACAGTGACCGTGCGGTCCTGGTCTGGGAACCACGGCGCGTCGTTCCCACCTACGCGGTGCCGGCGGAGGACATCGACGCGGAGTTGTCGCCGGAGCCACCGGGTTCGGTGCAGGCCGAGGGCGACGTCGGCTTCGCCCTGCCGGACGTGACGACGATGCCGGTGCTCGATCCCCGGATACCGTTCTCGGTGCACAGTGCGGAGGGCGAGCCCGTCGCGATCCGTATCGACGGAGCACGGTACGCCCTGGGGTTCCGGCCCGTCGACGCAGACCTGGCCGGATACGTGGTTCTCGACTTCGACGGCTTCGACCGCTGGCTGGAGGAGGACGACGAGATCGTCGGCCATCCGCACGACCCGTTCCAGCGCATCGATGTTCGCCGCACGTCCCGCCACATCCGGATGTCGCTGGGCGACACCCTCCTCGCCGACACTCGGCGTGCGAAAATGCTGTTCGAAACGCTGCTTCCGGTGCGGTACTACCTGCCGCCCGACGACGTCGTCGCGGAACTGCAACCGAGTGCGACGACGACGTACTGCGCCTACAAGGGCAAGGCCGCCTACCGGTCCGCGGTCACCGCCGGCGGCGTGCTCCACGACATCGCGTGGCGATACGACGAGCCCCTCGTCGACGCGTCGGAAGTCCGGGGACTCGTGGCGTTCTTCGACGAGCGGCTCGATCTGGTCGTCGACGGTGTGGCCCGGCCGCGGCCGGAAACGCCCTGGTCCTAGTACTCCTCGCGGGCGCCGGGATCGGCGCGCCCGAGTGCGATCGCGAGTGCCCGGGCCTCGTGAGCATGCCCGAGCAACTCGTATCCGACGACGGTGACGACCGGTGCCAGCATCACCACGATCAGGCACCACGCCATCGACACACCCTGCGCCGCCAGCACGAGTGCGAGCGCGATCGTCGCCGCGGTCAGGACGAGGAGCAGGATGTGGAACGGGTCGGGAACCCGCAGCAGATACGTGTACAGCAGGTACACGGCCGCGAGGTAGATCGCGACGGGGACGGCGACGGAGACCACCGTCGCGGTCGCGCCGATGTGGGAGGCGTGTTCGATGTAGTACGCCGCCACGTGCAACCCGGCCCCCACGGCGGCCAGTGCGGCGAAGACCACGATGTGGCTGTACCCCCAGACGAACGAGCGGCGGCGATACACCGCGAGCACCTCGGCCGACGGCAGAGTGTAGTACACCCACCACAATCCGAACGTGAGTCCGATGCCCGCGACGGCGACGAGTACCGCGTCGAGCGACCACCCCTGGTGTTCGACGACGGCGGACAGTGAGGCGACCGTGCCGATCACACCCTCGCCGAGCGTGATGATCACGAGCAGGCCGTGACGCTCGACGATGTGGTGTGCGTGCCAGGGTGTTCCGCCCTTGTACCGTTCGGCGATGACGGGGCTGCTCATCTCGACGAGGATGAGGACGGCGCCGAGGCCGAACGCGTACTCGACGGTGAGGGGTGCGATCGCCAGCGTCACCCAGCCGATCTGTGCGAGAACGAGCGCCGTGGCGTACGTCAGCGACGCCGAGCGGTGGTCGGGGTCGTGTCTGGCGGCGCGCAACCACTGGAACACCATGGCGACCCGCATGACGATGTACCCGGACACCATGACGGTGTTGTCGAGTTCGACTCCGCGGTCGATGGATGCGAACATCTGCGGCATGCCGAGCGCCAGGACGATGACGCCGATCATCTGGACCATGGTGGTGACGCGGTAGATCCAGTCGTCGGTGTCGTAGGCCGAGGCGAACCAGGAGAAGTTGATCCAGGCCCAGATGATCGAGAACATCGCGAACGAGAAACCCGCCAGCCCGGCGCCGACGTGTCCTTCGGCGAGGAGGTGGGCGAACTGATTGCCTGCGACACCGAACGCGACGACGAACGTCAGGTCGAACAGCAACTCCAACGGCGTTGCCGCACGGTGTTCCTCGTCCGGGTCGCGTCCAACCATCTTCTGGACGCGGTGGGCGAGGCTCCCGCCGTTCGATGCCGATTCTTCGGGCGCGTTCACGGCTGCGCCGTTACGGCGTCGCCTGGTCTGCCTGCACCACGAGGTCGGCGACAGCGACGGGCTGGGACACCAGGACGGCGTGCGACGCGGGGATCTCCGTGATCTGCGCCCCCGCCCGGGTGGCCATGAACCGCTCGGACGCCGCCGGAATCACCAGATCGTTCTGAGCGACCATGGCCCAGCTGGGAGTCGACGCCCACGACGGCGCACCGCTGGGTTCGAGGTTCGCGACCAGCGCGGCGGACCGCTGGTGCGCGAGCATGTCGGCGGCCGTCGCGTCGGACACGTCCGGCGCGAACACCCGATGGAAGTCGGCCGGGTTGATGTAGCCGTCGAGGTTTCTGCCCGCGATCCCGGTGGGATCGTTCTCGACGACCTTCACCTGCAGCACCGGCGGCAGCAGCTGGCTGCCGGGGAACCGGATCGGGTCGAGGTTCAGCATCACCGGCTCGCCCTGCGCCGGGGCGAATGCCGCCACGTAGACGAGGGCCTCGACGTTCGGCGAGTGCACATTGGTGATGACGGCGCCGCCGTACGAGTGACCGACGAGCACCACCGGTCCCGGGATGTCCGCGAGCACCTTCTCGATGGCGGCGGAATCGTACGCCGGTCCGCGTAGCGGGTTGTCCGGGACGACGACGTCGTACCCGCGACCACGCAGGTCCGCGGCCACCGCGTCCCAACTGGTCGTGTCGGCGAACGCGCCGTGGACCAGCACCACCGTCGGCAGATCCTGGGCGAGGGCCGGTCCGGCCCCGACGGTGAGCGTGCCGGCCGCGGCGATCGCGCACGCGGCGACGGCGGTTCGAAGTCGAAGAAGTCGCATCACTCGTCTCCCGGGTCGGGGCGGAACACAGTGGTCAGGGGCGAAGGGGACTGTGCGGCAGGAGCAGTCGTGCGACGAGTAGCAGTGTCGTACGACGGACGACGCCGTGGCCTGGCCCTTCGTCGCTGAGATTACTCGCCCGCAGCGCGGTCGGCATCATTTCGGCTAGCGTGAGCGGAGGGGGACATTCCGCTCGTCCATGCACGCTCCGCCGTCGTCAGGAGGAACCCCGTGGATCTCGCATTGCGCGGCACCGTCGCCGTGGTCACCGGAGCCAGCAAGGGTATCGGGCTCGCCATCACCCGGGCACTCGCCGCGGAAGGTGCCTTCGTGGTGGCGGGGGCGCGTTCGCCCGGCCCGGAACTGGAAGAACTGGTCGACAGCGGAAACGTGGAGGCGGTGAGCGTCGACCTGTCGACCCCCACCGGCCCGGGCGAACTCGTTGCCGCCGCCGCTGCCCGTGGCAGACTCGGCGTCGTCGTCAACAACGTCGGCGCCGCCCACCCCAGGCTGACCGGGTTCCTCGACGTGACCGACGAAGACTGGATCACGACGATGAATCTCAACCTGATGTCGGCGGTGCGGACGATCCGGGCCGCGCTGCCCGCGATGATCGCCGCGGGCCGGGGCAGCATCGTGACCACGAGTTCGGTCAACAGTTTCCTGCCCGACCCCACCGTCATCGACTACTGCGCGTCCAAGGCCGCGCTCACCAACTTCTCGAAAGCTCTGTCGAAAGAGGTGGGACCGTTGGGCGTTCGGGTGAACACCGTCAGCCCCGGCCCGGTGTCGACCGCCCTGTGGCTCGGTGACGACGGGGTGGCCGCGACGGTGGCGCGCGCGGCGGGCGGCGACGCGGAGTCGGTGGCGGAGAATGTCGCGAAACAGGCGGTCACGGGCCGGTTCACCCGCCCGGACGAGGTGGCGGATCTGGTCGTGTTCCTCGCGAGCGACCGGGCGGGCAACGTGACGGGATCCGATTTCGTGATCGACGGCGGACTCGTCACCACCCTCTGACCGCCCGCGGACTACCGGCGGCCCAGAAGTTTCCGCATGCCCTCGGCCGCGCCGCGCACGAGTGCGTCGCGGGGGAACCCGCTGCGCTTCTGCGCCGCGTCGTAGTTGCCGCCGGCCACCCAGACCGGGCCGTCGG
>NZ_JBHUSF010000230.1:0-14623 GCF_042673295.1 Rhodococcus sp. NPDC057014 | reverse complement strand
GTATCCGATCTCCACCGCGGTGTCCACGGTCGCGGTCGCGGGAAGCCAGGCGTAGGCGATCGGCGCCCCGACCGTGTGACCGAACGCCGCACTCGTGACGTACCCCGCGGGTTGTCCGTCGACGAACACCGGCTCGTGGCCCAGGACCACCGACGTACGGTCGTCGATCATGAGGCACGCCAGGCGCCGCTCCACCGTCTCGTCGGAGACTCCGTCGAGCGCGTCACGCCCACGGAAGTCGCCCTTCTGCAGCCGGACCGCGAAACCGAGACCGGCCTCGTACGGGTTGTGCTCGGTGGTCATGTCGCTGCCCCACGAGCGGTAGCCCTTCTCCATCCGGAGGCTGTTGAACGCGGCGCGGCCGGCGGCGATGACGCCGTGCTTCTGCCCCTCCGCCCACAGCAGATCCCACAGGCGCAGACCGTTGTCGGCGGACGTGTACAGCTCCCAGCCGAGTTCGCCCACGTACGACAGCCGCATCGCGGTGACGGGCACCCCGCCGATCCGGACCTGCTTCGCGCGGAAGTACTTGAAGTTCTCGTTCGAGAAGTCGTCGGAGCTGAGCGCCTGCACCAGATCCCGGGCGCGCGGACCCCACAGCCCGATCCCGCACGTCCCGCCGGTGACGTCCCGGATCTGCACACTGCCGTCGTCCGGGGACTGCCGGCGGAAGTAGTCGAGGTCGAGGTTGCCGTTCGCGCCGACCTGGAAGACGGTGTCGGACAGCCGCGTGACGGTGAGGTCGCTGCGCACGCCGCCGGCGTCGTCGAGTGCCAGCGTGTAGGTCACGGATCCGACGGACTTGTCCATCTTGCCGGTCGTCAGCCGATCGAGCAGGGCCAGCGCGCCGGCGCCACTGATCTCGAGCCGCTTCAGCGGTGTCATGTCGTACATCGCCACCGACGTGCGGGTCTTCCAGGCCTCGGCCGCTGCGATCGGCGAGTGGAACATCGCCGCCCACGGCTCACGGGCCGGTGGCTGCCACTCGGCCGGAAGGTCCTGCACCAGATGGGCGTTGGCCTCGAACCAGTGCGGGCGCTCCCAGCCGGAGCTCTCCAGGAACACGGCGCCGAGTTCCTTCTGGCGAGCGTGGAAGGGACTCACCCGCAGATCGCGGGGAGACTCCTTGGGCTGCAGCGGGTGTAGCACGTCGTAGATCTCGACGAAATTCTGCTGCGACGTCTCACTGACGTAGTCGGGCGCGAGCTGGATCTCCTCGAACCGGTGCACGTCGCAACCGTGCAGTTCGACCTCGGAGCGGCCGTCGACGAGCAGTTGCGCGACCGCCCGGCCGACACCGGCGGAGTGCGTCACCCACACTGCCTCGGCGATCCAGAACCCGGCGACGTCCGGGGACTCGCCGATGAGCGGTCCGCCGTCCGGGGTGAACGAGAAGACCCCGTTGAATCCGGCTTCCAGTTTCGCGGATTCGAGGCACGGCAACAGCAGCTTGGACTGCTCCCACGACGGCGCGAAGTCCTCTTCCGTGAACGGCAGCATCGACGGCATGTCGGATGCGGAGACGTCGTCGCTCTCGTCCAGGTCGCGCAGGTTCACCGGCATCGGGCGGTGGGCGTACGTGCCGATGCCGAGACGGTCGACATGCTCGCGGAAGTACAGATCCTGATCCTGATGGCGCAGGATCGGGAAACCCGCCTCGGCGAGTTCGGTGTTCCGTCCGACGAGTTCGGGGATCTGCTCGGTTTTCGCGTACTGGTGCGCCAGGGGCAGCAGCGGGACGTCCATGCCCACCATCGCGCCGATGTCGGGACCCCAGAAGCCTGCGCAGGACACCACGATGTCGGCGGGGATCACGCCGTCCGCGGTCGCGACGCCTGTGACCTTGCCGCCGCTCTGCTCGATGCCGATCACCTTCGTCGAACCCTGAAACACGGCGCCACGGGTCTCGGCGCGCCGGGCCAGCGCGACGACGACACGGGACGCCTTCGCGAGGCCGTCCGTTTCGACGTACAGTCCGCCGAGCACTCGCTTCTCGTCAAGCAGCGGGTGCAGCTTCGCGCACTCGGCCGGGTCGAGGACGGCGCCCTCGATGCCCCAGGATGTGGCCCAGCCCTGCTTGCGGTGCAGGTCGGCGAGGCGCTCGGGAGTGGTGGCCACCTCGAGTCCGCCGAGCTGGTTGAAGCACCACTCGCCGTCCACGTCGAGTCCGACGAACTTCTCGACGGTGTACCGGGCGAACTCTGTCATCGTCTTGGACGCGTTCGTCTGGAACACCAGGCCCGGTGCGTGTGACGTGGATCCTCCGGTGAGCGGCAGCGGTCCCTGATCGAGGACCGTGATCCGATCCCAGCCCCGAGCGGTGAGCTCGTCGGCCAAATTCGCGCCGACGATGCCGGCTCCGATGATCACTACGCGCGGTGACCCCATGATGGTCCTCCTGATTGGGTGGGTGCCTGTGTGTGGCGAGGTACGGGTGCTGCCGCTGTCGCGGCGGGCGGGAGATTCGAGTTTCGGCGCGGGCTCGAACGGCGCCGGAGAGAACTGTGAATTGCGAAACGGATCGGCCGATCGGAACCATTATCGGCAACTGATATATCAACACATTAGGTCCGGCAGAGTAAGGGGGTCAACCCCGAATTGCGGGTAACTCCTTGATGATCGAGTAGGGAAACGGCGAATAATCCCCGACTTTTCGGAGAAATGCGCACCGGAGCGGCCGGCGGTGGCGCGGAACAGGGTGTGGAGGGAGATAACCGTCGCACGATGATGTCGCCTATCCTGAAGTCGCGATGACTGAATTGGACGAGAACTCGAACGGCGATCGGAGCCGGCCGGCCGGCGCTGTGCAGTCAGTGGACCGCGCTCTGGCAGTACTCGAAATCCTCGCCAGGCTCGGTACCGCCGGCGTCACGGAAATCGCCGAGGAGCTGGGCGTCCACAAGTCGACCGCGTCGCGCCTCGTCGCTGTCCTGGACTCGCGGGGCTATGTTTCGCAATTGAAGAACCGGGGGAAGTTCCAGCTCGGGAATTCGATCGTCCGCCTGGCCCGCACTGCGACGCCGGACGGCGATCTGGTGCGGCAGAGTCAGGAATTGTGTGCCGAACTGGCGGAAACTGTCGGCGAGAGCGTCAATGTGTCGATACTCGACGGCAATCGCTCGGTGAGCATCGTCAAAGCGGACGGCCCGTCCGGCGTCGGTACCAATACGTGGGTGGGGCAGAGCAGCCCGGCACACGCGACGGCGAGCGGAAAACTGTTGCTGACGGAATTGTCCGACAGCGAAATCGCGGAGCGTGTGGGAGAAAGTCCGATCGCTCTCACGACCGAGACGCTCACCGATGTGTCTGCCCTCGTGGAATCGCTGAATTCCATCCGCGAACGGGGCTGGGCGGAGTCCGAGGAGGAACTCGAACTCGGGTTGAATGCGGTGTCCGTCC
Source organism: Rhodococcus sp. NPDC057014 (assembly GCF_042673295.1). Classification (NCBI taxonomy): domain Bacteria; kingdom Bacillati; phylum Actinomycetota; class Actinomycetes; order Mycobacteriales; family Nocardiaceae; genus Rhodococcus; species Rhodococcus sp. NPDC057014. The sequence goes on along the minus strand of NZ_JBHUSF010000230.1, from coordinate 11,224 downwards.
CGATTCGCGACTACACGGCGAAAATGATTGCGGCCCTGAGTGTGTCCGGCCCCGCCTACCGACTGCTGCCGGAACGGTTCGAGGACGTCGCACGCGCCGCGCTCGACACCTCCCACAAGATCAGCAACCGCCTGGGCTACGCGGTCACGTAGCGCCGGCATCAGGCCCGCGACCTGGCGAGTTGCTTCTTGTACCGAGTGAACAGCCGGGGATTGTTCATCGCGAAGACGCCGACGGTGTCGCCGTCGCGGTCGTAGGTGGCCACGAACGTGCCGGTTCCGGGGTCGCCGTCGACGAAGCGGACCTCGTCGGTGCTGTGCCTCGTTCCGGCGAACTGCAGCATCTTGCCGTACTGGTGGGACCAGAAGTACGGGATCGCCGCGGGCCCGGACGGGGTGGCCATGATGGTGTCGGCCACGGTGGCCGCCTGGGCGACGGCGTTGCTCCAGTGCTCACTCCGGTGATGGACCTGGTGGGTGTCGTCGAAAGTCCTTGCGCAGTCGCCGATCGCGTACACACCGGGGAGATTCGTGCGGCACGACGAGTCGGTGAGGAAGCCGTCGTCGATCATCAGTTCCGAGTCGCACGCCCACTCGACGTTGGGGACGGCCCCGATTCCGACCACCACGACGTCCGCAGGCAGGACTGTTCCGTCGCTGAGCCGGACGGCCTCGACCGCGTCGTCGCCCAGCAGTGCGTCGACGACCGACCCGGTGAGAAGCTGGACACCGTGTGCGGCGTGCTGTCCTGCGCAGATCGCCCCGAGCTCGATGCCGAGTGGACCGGCAAGGGGTGTCGGCGAGGCCTCGACGACCGTGACGTGCAGGCTCATTCCGGCCGCACTGGAGGCCACTTCCGCTCCGATGAAACCGGCTCCCACGATCACCAGATTCTGCGCCCGTGACAGCGAATCGCGCAGGGCGCGCGCGTCGTCGACGGATCTGAGCGTGTGGACGCCGGCGAGACCGAGGTGCCCGGGCAGGGTCCGGGCACGCGCGCCGGTCGCAACGACCACGGCATCGGCGTCGAGGTAGGACCCGTCGTCGAAGGTGACGCGGTGGAGCCCGTCGGGGGAGCGAACGAGGCCGGTGGCCGTGCTGTTCATCCGCCATTCGACGTCGAGGGTGTCGTCGTCGCTGTTCATCAACAGCAGGTCCTCGTCCGTCACTTCGCCGGTGAGGAATTCCTTCGACAGGGGTGGCCGGTCGTAGGGCAGGGACTGTTCACTGCCTGCCACGACGAGGCGGCCGGTGTATCCCTTCTCGCGCAGCGCGCGCACCGCCGACAGTCCGGCGAGTGAAGCGCCCAGTACCGCAATAGAATTCGGGACAGTGTTCATCTTGTGTCGCCCTTCTGTTCGAGATGGAGCAGCACGGTGCCGTCGACGATCGACACGTCGTGGGTGCGGACTGCGATTTTGGCCGGCGGGCCCGACGGCACTCCGGTGCGGAGGTCGAAGCATGCCTCGTGGAGCGGGCACTCGACCGTGCAGCCCTCGACCCAGCCGTCGGCGAGGGAGGCGTCCTGATGGGTGCAGGTGTCGTCGACGGCGTACAGACCGTCGGAGGTGTGGAAGACGGAGATGGGAGCCATTCCCGGCGGCGTCACCGTGACTACTTCGCCCACGGGCAGGGTGATGAGTTCGCACACGGCGAACGGTGTGGTGCCGGGGTGGGTCACAACTGGGGAATCGTTATCGAGAATCACTCGATACCTCCGGATGCGTCGGGAAGGAGGGGCAAGTTGTGGAGCAGTTGTTGCGCTATGCGCGACGACTTGCAAGCTGTGCAACACAATGCTCTCCGGTGCTGCCCCGCGGTGTCAAGCATTCGCGTGTAAAAACTGCGTTCCGGAAGTCGGTGGGCATAACCTCGGGGGCATGAGTGAATCCGAGGCGACGGCATCGGCGGCCCAGGGCGCGGAAGGGAAGGCGAAGACCGTGCACGCCGTGGAACGTGCCATCGACGTGCTCGAGATCGTTGCGGCGGAGGGCCGGGTCGGGGCCACGGAGATCGCCGTGCGCCTCGGCGTGCACAAATCGACCGTCTCACGCCTCATCGCATCGCTGCAGCAACGCGGATTCGTCGAGGAAGCGGGCGTCCGCGGCAAATACCAGCTCGGATTCGCGGTGGTGCGATTGGCCGAGGCCACGGTCGCGCAGAGCGGCCTCGTCGAGGTCGCGCAGCCCGAGTGCGACCGCCTGGCCGACGCGTTCGGCGAGACGGTCAACCTCGCGGTGCTGGACGGTGCGGCAACGCTCAACGTGCTCGAGGCTCGCAGTGATCGCCACGTCGCGCTCCGCACGTGGGTGGGTCAGGTCACCCCGGCGCACGCGACCGCGACCGGCAAGGTCCTGGTCTCGGAGATGACGTCGGGCCAGCTCCGCAGCAGGCTGGGCCCGCGATTGAGCGCGCTCACGCCCAACACCATCACCGACTTCCATGCGTTCGACGTCGAGCTCGAGCACGTGCGGTCGCGGGGGTGGGCGTCCACGGCCGAGGAACTCGAAGCGGGGCTCAATTCCATCGCTGTGCCGGTGCGAAGCAGGGTCACCAACCGGATCGTCGCGTCGATCTGTGTGTCCGGCCCGGAATACCGGCTGGCGCCCGATCAGTTCGAGGCGGTTGCGCTCGAAATCGCCGACGCGGTGGCGCGGATCGAAGCGCAGCAATCCGTCGACGCGGGTGACTGACGGCCCGGAAGTGGCTCTCCCTCAACGCAGGACGAACCGATAGTCCGGTTTGCCCGGGTTTCGGCGCCGCGTGGTTAACGCGGTGTTTCGGTCGTGTCGCGTGTGCGAAAGAAGTGTCGAATGTGATGTTTGACACGTCCGCCGGCGACGGTCTAAGTTGTCTAAATCGCATAGCGTTGCTGATGACGCAACAATGCTGACGCCGCGATGACTCGGCGGGAACAGCTGTCCGCTGTTCGAACGATCGTCGCGGATCGGGCACCCATGTCGTCACACTCGGCAACGATGCCCTTGCGATCTGCGCCCCATTCGCACACAGACACCAGGTCACAGCCCCGACCGAACGCATCTTTCCCGTAACGAAAGAACGGTGACATCTATGTCCGCTCCGGACGTCCAAGCCCCCGCGCCCGCCCCGGCACTGATCCCCACTCTGGGGGGTCGCTACTACACCGACCCCGACATTTTCGTGAGCGAGCAGGAGAACGTCTTCGAGGCGATGTGGTTCTGCGCCGCCCGCACCGCTGATCTCGCCGACGCCGGCGCGTTCAAGAAGGTCACCGTCGGCAGGGAGAGCGTCCTCGTCGTCCGCGGCCGGGACGGCGCCCTGCGGGCGTTCCTCAACATCTGCCGGCACCGCGGCGCCATGCTCTGCACGGAGGACGAAGGTCAGGTCCGGCGGAACCTCCAGTGCCCGTACCACGCGTGGACGTACGGACTCGACGGCAAATTGGTCGCCGCACCGAACATGGCCGCGCTGCGCGACGAGACGGGAGCCGACATCGACCGGGTGCGGTACGGACTGGTGCCGGTCGCGCTGCGCGAGTGGCTGGGTTACGCCTGGGTGTGCCTCGCGGACGAGCCGCCGTCGTTCGAGGACGAGGTCATCGGCTCCGTCACCGAACGGCTCGGCGATCCGGCCGCCATCGATCGGTACGCGATCGGAACCCTGGAGCTCGGCCGCCGGATCACCTACGACGTCGCGGCCAACTGGAAGCTGATCATCGAGAACTTCATGGAGTGCTACCACTGCGCCACCATTCACCCGGAACTCACCGAGGTGCTTCCGGAGTTCGCGGACGGCCTTGCCGCACAGTACTTCGTGGGGCACGGTGCCGCCTTCGGTGACGAAGTCGAGGGCTTCACCATCGACGGAAGCGGCGGATTCGAGGCGTTGTCCGGCATCAGCGACGATCAGGACCGCAAGTACTACGCCATCACCGTCCGGCCGCAGGTGTTCGTGAACCTCGTGCCCGACCACGTCATCTTCCACCGCATGTACCCCATGTCCGCGGACCGCACCATCGTGGAATGCGACTGGCTGTACGCGCCGGACGTCACGGCGTCGGGACGCGACGTCTCCCGCTCGGTCGAACTGTTCCACCGCGTCAATCAGCAGGACTTCGACGCGTGCGAGCGGACGCAGCCGACGATGTCGTCGAAGGCCTACCGCGACGGTGGTGTGCTGGTGCCCGCGGAGCATCACATCGGCGAATTCCACGACTGGTTACTGACCCGGCTGGGTGGGGACGCGAAATGACGTACGCCGGCGAGCAACCGAGGGTGATCGACCCTCCCGACGTGCAGGCGCCGGAACAGGAGCGTCCGGCACCCGCTCACGCCCCGGCGCGGCGTGGGGTCGACAAGGTGGTGTTCGGCGCCGCGGCGGGAGTCGGGGTGGGCATCATCCTGTGGGGCCTGCTGGCGCCGGAGAACCTCGCGCTCGTGTCGAACGCGGCCCTCGGGTGGCTCGTCGCCGACCTGGGGTGGTTGTTCATCACCGCGGCCACCGGGTTCGTGCTGTTCTCGCTGTTCCTGGCGTTGTCGCGGTACGGCCGGATTCCGCTCGGCAAGGACGGGGAGAAGCCGGAATTCCGGACGGTCAGCTGGATCGCGATGATGTTCAGCGCCGGCATGGGGATCGGGCTGATGTTCTACGGCGTCGCCGAACCCCTCGCTCACATGGTGAGTCCGCCGCCCGGGACCGACGGCAGCGCCGGGTCGGCGATGGCCACGACGATGTACCACTGGGGGCTGCACCCGTGGGCGATCTACGCGGTGGTCGGATTGTCGATCGCCTACGGCTCCTACCGGCGGGGCCGCAAGCAACTCATCAGCTCTGCGTTCGTTCCGCTCCTCGGCCGTCGCGCCGAGGGGGCGGCGGGCAAGGTGATCGATGTGCTCGCGATCATCGCGACGATGTTCGGCACCGCCGCGTCGCTCGGCCTCGGTGCCCTCCAGATCGGGTCCGGGCTCGAGATCATCGGCTGGATGGGCGAGGTCGGCACGTTCGCCCTGGTGGCCCTCGTCGGATTGCTGACGTTCGCGTTCGTTGCCTCGGCGGTGTCCGGCGTGGCGCGGGGAATCCACTGGTTGTCCAACATCAACATGGTGCTGGCCATCGTGCTGGCGGTCTTCGTGTTCGTCCTCGGCCCCACTGTGCTGATCCTCAATCTGCTGCCCACCACCATCGCCGACTACAGCGCGCAACTCGCGACGATGTCGGGTCGCACCGCCGCGAGTGCCGGCGACGACACCGCGTCGTGGCTGTCGTCGTGGACGATCTTCTACTGGGCGTGGTGGGTGTCCTGGACCCCGTTCGTCGGCATGTTCCTGGCCCGGATCAGCCGTGGCCGCACCATCCGGCAGTTCGTCATCGGTGTGATCGTCATCCCCACCTCGGTCAGCCTCGTGTGGTTCGCGGTATTCGGAGGATCCGCCATCGGGGTGCAACGTGACGGCACCGATGTGGCGTCCCAGTCGTCGACCGAGGGACAGTTGTTCGGAATGCTCGACCACCTGCCGCTCGCCGGTGTCTCCACCGTGCTGGTCATGGTGCTGGTGGCATTGTTCTTCGTCTCCGGCGCCGACGCGGCATCGCTCGTGATGGGCACCCTGTCGGAGCGAGGGACCCGGCACCCGAGCAAGCGGATCGTCGTGTTCTGGGGCACGCTCACCGGCGGCACCGCGGCGCTCATCCTCTGGACCGGAGGCTCGGACGCCCTTCAGGGGCTGCAGACGATGACGATCATCGCGGCCGCACCGTTCCTGCTGGTCATGATCGGACTGTGCGTCTCGCTGTACCGGGACGTCTCCCGTGATCCGCTCATCGTCGGCCCAACGAAAGAATCTGCACACGAAAGGGTTTCGGACACACTATGAAGATGTCGGCGCTATCCGCTGATCTCGACGTCCAGAAATTGTTCGGCACGGTGAATTTCATCGCGGGGGAGTGGGTGGCTGCGACATCGGGACGCACCCGCGACTGCATCGACCCGGCAACCGGGAACGTGATCGCCACCGTCGACGAGGCGTCGCCCGAAGACGCCGGGCGAGCAGTACGGGCGGCCCGGGCGGCCTTCGACGCCGGGGACTGGCCGGAAACCCCGGGCGCCACGCGATCGTCGCTGCTGTCGCGTATCGCCGATCTCCTCGAGCGCGACAAGGAGGAGCTGGCGCGCATCGAGACGGTCGACACCGGTAAGACGCTGGTGGAGAGTCGAATCGACATCGACGACGTAGTCTCCGTCTTCCGGTACTACGCCCGGCTGGCCCTCGTCTCGAGCGACCGCGTCGTCGACGTGGGTGACCCCGCCGTCGTCTCCCGGGTCGTCCGCGAACCGATCGGGGTCTGCGTCCTCATCGCACCGTGGAACTACCCTCTGCTGCAGATCTCCTGGAAGGTGGCACCCGCACTCGCTGCCGGCTGCACGATGGTGCTCAAGCCCAGTGAAGTGACGCCGCTGAGCACGATCGCGTTCACGCGGCTGATCGAGGAGGCCGGTGTGCCCGCCGGGGTGGTCAACCTCGTGCAGGGCAGCGGCGCCGACCTCGGACCCGCCCTCACCGACACCGGCGACGTGGACTTCATCTCGTTCACCGGCGGACTCGCCACCGGCACCACCATCCTGGAGACGGCCGCGAAGCACGTCACGAAGGTCGCCGTGGAACTCGGCGGTAAGAATCCGCACCTCGTCTTCGCGGACGCCGACTGGGAGTCGTCGGTCGACCAGGTGCTCACCGGAGTCTTCCTGCATTCGGGGCAGGTGTGCTCGGCCGGGACGCGCCTGATCGTCGAGGAGTCGATCGCCGACGAGTTCGTCGCCGCGCTCGTCTCGCGCGCCGAGGCCATCCGCGTCGGCCCGGGACTCGACCAGGCCAGCGAGACCGGACCCCTCGTGTCGGCGGCGCAGCGCGACAAGATCGAAGCCTATGTGGCACTGGGTATCGCCGAGGGAGCGACGCTCCGGACGGGCGGCTCCCGGCCCGCCGATCCCGCGCTGGACGGCGGCAGCTACTACCTGCCCACCATCTTCGACCACTGCGACCGCACGATGCGGATCGTGCAGGAGGAAACGTTCGGGCCCATCCTCACCGTCGAGCGGTTCACCACCGAGGAGGACGCGGTCCGACTCGGCAACGACACCGAGTACGGCCTCGCCGCCGGGGTCCGGACGTCGGACGCCGCCCGCGGCGAGAGGGTGGTGCGCCGTCTGCGTCACGGAACGGTGTGGCTCAACGACTTCGGCTACTACACGGCGGCGGCGGAGTGGGGCGGATTCAAGAAGTCCGGCAACGGACGCGAACTCGGGCCCGCCGGGCTCTCCGAATACCAGGAAGTCAAACACATCTGGAACAACACGACCTCACCTCTCGCGGGGTGGTTCACCGCGACCTGACGTGCACTCGGCAGGGCGCGCGAGCAGACCCCCTCGACTTCTCAGGAAGTGATCGAATGACCAGACCCGACAACACGACCGGCGATCAGGACAGTGGACTCGAGGATTTCGGATACAAGGAGTCCCTCGATCGCAGTATCGGCAAGTTCGCGAGTTTTGCTGCGGGCGTCAGTTACATTTCCATTCTGACCGGCACTTTCCAGTTGTTCTACTTCGGTTTCGGTACGGCCGGGCCCGCATATTTGTGGTCGTGGCCGCTGGTGTTCCTCGGCCAGCTCTCGGTGGCACTGTGCTTCATGGAGCTCGCCGCCAAGTATCCGATCGCCGGCTCCGTGTACAACTGGGCGAAAACGCTCGGCAGCAGAGTGGTGGGGTGGTCGGCGGGCTGGCTGATGCTCACCGCGTCGATCGTCACCCTGTCGGCCGTTGTGCTGGCGCTGCAGCTCAATCTGCCGCGGCTGTGGAGCGGCTTCCAGATCGTCGGCGACGGCACCGGGGAACACGACTTCGCCACCAACGCCGTCCTCCTCGGGACCGTGATGATCGGCTTCACCACCGTCGTCAACGCGCTCGGTGTCCGCCTCATGGCGATGATCAACAGCGCCGGGGTGTTCATCGAACTCATCGCCGCGGTGCTGATCGCGATCATCCTCGCCGCCAACGCGACCCGCGGCCCGCAGGTATTCTTCTCCACCCACGGCTACGGCGCCGGCGAAAGCGGAGGCTATCTCGGTGCGTTCCTGGTGGCCACTCTCGCGTCGGGATACGTGATGTACGGCTTCGACACCGCGAGCTCGCTGGGCGAGGAGACGGTCGAACCCCGCCGCACCGCCCCCAAGGCGATCCTCCGTGCGATCCTCGCCTCGTTCGTGATCGGCGGCGCGATCCTCGTGTTCGCCGTGATGGCGGCCCCCGACCTGGACGATCCGAAGATCGGCGCATCCGACGGCAGCCTGCAGTACATCGTGGAGCAGGTGATGTGGGGACCGCTGGGCACCATCTTCCTGATCTGCATCGTGATCGCCGTGACGGTGTGCTCGCTGGCGGTGCACACCGCCGCCATCCGGCTGACCTTCGCCATGGCCCGCGACAACGCACTCCCGTTCGGTGAGCGGCTTGCCCGCGTTCACCCGAAGACGCGGACACCCGTCGTGCCCGCGGTGACGATCGGAGTGGTGGCCGCGCTGATCCTGGTGGTCAACATCGGCCAACCGCACATCTTCACCGTGCTGACCTCGATCGCGATCATCATGATCTACCTCGCGTACCTGATGGTGACCGGCCCGATGCTGAAGCGGAGGCTGCGCGGCCAGTGGCCGCCGCGGGACCTGAAGGAGGGCGGCTACTTCACGATGGGCAGATGGGGTCTGCCCGTCAACATCGTCGCCGTGGTGTGGGGAATCGGCATGGCCGTCAACCTCGCCTGGCCGCGCGAAGCCGTGTACGGGGAGCCTTGGTACAACACCTGGGGTGCCTTCGTCTACATCGGCGTCATCCTCGGGCTCGGACTGCTGTGGTACCTCACCACCGGCCGGCACCACATCGGAACGTTGACATCCCACTCCGTGGCCGCCGCACCGGCCGCACCGCAATCCGAACCGATCGACAAGGAGCTTGCCCGATGACCGAAAGTGAACTGCGAGGCACTGCACTGGAATTCGACTACGTGATCGCGGGTGGCGGCAGTGCGGGGTGCGTCCTCGCGGCCCGCCTGAGCGAGGACCCGTCGGTGACGGTGTGCCTCCTCGAAGCGGGACCGTCGGACGTCGGTGACCGCAACATCCTCGAGTTGTCGCAGTGGATGCACCTGCTCGACTCCGGGTACGACTGGGACTACCCGGTCGAGCCGCAGGAGCGGGGCAACAGCTTCATGCGGCACGCCAGGGCCAAGGTGCTCGGTGGCTGCTCGTCGCACAATTCGTGTATCGCGTTCTGGCCGCCGGCCGAGGTGCTCGACGACTGGGAGGCGATGGGGGCGTCGGGGTGGGGTGCACGCGACATCCTGCCGTACGTCGGCCGGCTGGAGAACAACGACGCCCCCGGTGACGGCCACGGTCGCAGCGGCCCGGTGCGGTTGCGCGACGTCCCCCCGAACGATCCGTGCGGCCGCGCTGTCCTCGACGCTGCCGCCGCGGTCGGTCTGCCGACCGTCGCGTTCAACCGCGGCGGAACGGTGCTGAACGGCGCGGGGTGGTTCCAGATCAATGCGTCCGAGGACGGCACCCGGATGTCGTCGTCGCACGCCTACCTGCACCCGATTCTCGGGACCCGCCCCAACCTGGAGGTCCGGACCGGCTGCTGGGTGAGTGAGATCCTGTTCGACGAACAGCAGACGGCGACGGGCGTGCGCTACCAGCGCCCCGATCTGACCGGGTACGACACGGTGTCGGCGCGACGCGAGGTGATCGTCACCGCGGGCGCCATCGACACTCCGAAACTGCTGATGCTCTCCGGCATCGGTCCGGCGGGGCATCTCGCGGAGTTCGGCATTCCCGTCCGCGTCGATTCGCCCGGGGTCGGCGCCAACCTCGACGACCACGTGGAGGGCCTGGTGTTCTGGGAGGCGTCCCGGCCGATGGTCACCGAGTCGACGCAGTGGTGGGAGATCGGACTGTTCGCGACGACCGAGGAGGGGCTGAACCATCCGGACCTGATGATGCATTACGGCAGCGTGCCGTTCGACATGAACACCCTCCGGTGGGGCTATCCCACCACGGACAACGGTTTCTGCCTCACCCCGAACGTCACGCAGGGCCGTTCCCGCGGAACGGTGCGGCTGCGCTCGCGCGACTTCCGCGACCGCGCGAAGGTCGATCCCCGGTACTTCACCGACAGCGACGGCCACGACGACCGAGTGATGCTGTTCGGGGTGAAGCTGGCCCGCACGATCGCCGAGCAGAAAGCGCTGCGCGGGTGGATCGCCCGTGAACTGGCGCCGGGACCGGATGCGGTGACCGACGACGAGATCCTCGACTACATCCACAAGACCCACAACACGGTGTATCACCCGGCGGGCACGGCCCGCATGGGCGGCGTCGACGATCCGATGGCGGTGCTCGATCCGGAACTGCGGGTCAAGGGGGTGCGGGGACTGCGGGTGGTCGATGCGTCGGCGATGCCGAAACTGCCGCACGTCAACCCGAACATCACGGTCATGACGATGGCCGAGCGTTGCGCGGACCTGCTGCGCGGTCGCGCGGGGGCCGGGCTGCGGTCGGCGGTGTCTACGCTGTCCGAGGTCTGATCCGGGCATCGATGGCCCCGGCGATCCTTCGCCAGATCTCGCTCGCGGGATCGATGACGGCGAAGTGATCGCCGGGCCCCTCGGTCAGGGCGACGTCGTCGGGCATCTTCGCCGCGGTCGCGTGGTACTGCCTGGTCATCTCCAGCAGATCCGGTTCGTCGCCCACGGCGCACGCGACGAGTTGCGGGACGCCGAGCGGCAGCCGATGGAGCGGCGACGACCGCTCGTACGCCGCGTGGTCTTCGGCCCAGCGGCCGCCGACGGCATGCGCGACCGCGCCCTCGCCGAGTCGGCGTTCGTCGGCGAGCCGCAAATTCAGCACCCCGGCGAGGCTGACCGCCAGCGCCGGGCGTACCGCCGCCTCGTCGGCGGCGGCATCGGCGGCGGCGCGCAGGGCGAGCTGACCGCCGGCCGAGTGGCCGAGGATCACGACGCGCCCCGGATCGACGTCCGGGACGGTCCCGGCGGCCTGCAGTGCGGTGGCGACATCGGACGTCATCGCCGCCCACCTCTTCTCGGCGGGGCGTCGGTACTCGACGTTCCACGTCACGTACCCGCGGGCCGTCAGGTCCACCGCCAGACCGTCCATCAGGTCGAACTCCCAACGGG
>NZ_JBHUSF010000229.1:0-14634 GCF_042673295.1 Rhodococcus sp. NPDC057014 | reverse complement strand
CCGCGGTGACCAGCGCGCGCTGGATGTCGGTGGGCTTGAAACCGCCGACGCTGAGGGGGGTCCCGTGGCCGTCCACCGCCGCGAAGATCGAGTCGGGCTTGTCGGACCGGTCCGCGCCGGGGTTCCGGCTCCGGCTCCGACTCGGGTTCCGGCTCCGGCTCCGCCTCCGTGGACTCTGGTTCCGGCTCGGCGACCGGCGCAGTCTCGGCGACAGGCTCCGGCGTGGGCTCCGGTTCCGGTTCGACCTCGATCTCCGGTTCGGTGTGTCCGGCGCCGGCGGGCTCGACGATGGACGTCTCGGCGGTGACCGGATCGTCGTCGGGATTCGCGAAATGCGAAGACTGCGCGGAACCGCTCTGATGTCCGGCGCCCGCAGCGTGCCCCGCACCGGGGACGTACAGGCCCGACGCGGCCGGCTGATAGCTGCTGTACGAGCGCCCCGCGAGTTCCTGCACACGCGTCGAATCCGCCCGCAGCGCGATCCGTTCGGTCGGCATCGCGCCGTCGAACAGTGCCTCGAGATTCTTGCGGAGCGACGAGAGTTCGGCACGCAACGCGGCGAGTTCCTCTGCATCGGCACGCACTTCGCTGCGCACCCGCTTCTCGACGGTGAGTTCGTATTCGCGCCGTGCCGAGATCTCGCGCTCGAGCTGCAACTCGTAGACGGTCTGCAGGTCGCTGACCTTCGCCTTGTCGAGCGCCGACTCGCGCCGGTACTTCGTCATCGCGATGGCCCCGACCGTGGCGGCCCAGAGCGCGGCCACCAGGCCCACCCGCAGGAGTTGGACACTGTCGCTGAAGATCAGGAAGAGGGACGCGATCACCGCGAGGGCGAGCAGACCCGCAACGATCATCTGGCTCGCGCTGCGCCTGTTGCGGCGCGCAGACTTGAGGCGACCAGGATTCGTCATGGTGCCAGGGTACTTGGCCGCGAAGGGTGCGCCGCGCATTCCATCCGACCTGCGGCGATCCCCGATGTCCTAATGCGCGGGCTCGTCCGAGGGGTCGTCGGGGGTGCGGCAGCAGTGTTCCAGCCACAGCGCCGCGCCGACGAGCGCCAGTGCCGCGACGAGCCCGACCCACGCGCCGGGACTGTCCGAGGCGGCGGCACGCAGCACCGACTGCTGCGGAAGCAGGTACAGCAGGAAGCCTCCCCACACCCCGGCCGTCGCGGCGCCGACGAGCGCGGATGCCTTGGCCAGAGCGGCAACCCGGGCGGCGGTGATCGGATGCAGCTGACGCGGCCCGTCGCCCACCTGGTGGTTGCTGACCCGGGATCGGACCATGAACGCGAGCACGACCTCGATCAGCGCGACCGGATACAGCGACGCCCCCGCGTACACGGGGATGGGTGGGAACGACCCGTAGAACACGCGCACCAGGATCCAGGTGGCGGCGACGGCGAGCGCGGCGAGGAACAGCAGATCCCAGATGCGGGTGGGTTTCATCGTGCCCGTCGGTTCCGGCTTCATCGCGACCGCCGGTCCAGGGCGAGGTCCGTCCGGTGCACACCGGACCGCTCTTCGTCGTCCAGCAGCGGCAGCAGCGCGTCCACACGGGTCGCCGTTCCGTGGACCGGCAACACGGCATCGGGTTCGACGTCGAGCCACGGAATCAGCACGAAGGCCCGTTCGTGGGCTCGCGGGTGCGGCAACGTCAGTTCCGGGTCGTCGCTGCGGACGCCGTCGCACGTGACGACGTCGACGTCGAGCGTGCGGGGACCCCACCGCTTCACCCGCACCCGGTCGGCGGCGGCCTCGAGTTCCTGCCCTCGCCGCAGCCAGCCGTAGCCGTCGAGTGCGGGATCGTCGACGACGACGACCGCGTTGAGGAAGTCCTGCTGCTCGACGCCGCCCCACGGCGCCGTCGAATACACCGGGGACACCGACACGACGGCGGCACCCAGCCCGTCGAGGACGGACTGCAGGTGGGCAAGGCTGTCGCCGACGTTCGACCCGATCGACAGCACCGCGCGACTCATGGTCGCGACCTGTGCGCCACCACCGCGACGTCCGCGAACGTCAGCGGGATCGGCGCGGACGGCTTGTGCAGCACCACCTCGGTGCCGAGCACGCGGGGGTCGGTCATCACCCCGTCCGCGATCTCGGCCGCCACGGTCTCGATGAGGTCCCGGGAGGGGCCCGCGATGATCGCCGCCGCGCGTTCGGCGAGCCCGCCGTAGTCCAGGGTGTCGTCGAGGTCGTCGGACGCGGCAGCCGGGGCGAGATCCATCCAGACGGTGATGTCGACGTAGAAGTCCTGACCGTCCCGCTTCTCGTGGTCGAAGACACCGTGATTGCCGCGAACCTTCAAGCCGCGCAACTCGATTCGATCACTCACGTCCGGCTGCACCCCTCGTCCAGGCCTCGGCGACCGCGATGGCGTCGAGGGAGGCCTGCGCGTCGTGCACACGCACCCCCCACGCGCCGTGGGTCGCGGCGAGCGCCGACACGACGGCGGTCGCGGTCTCCCGGCCGGCGGGGGGACGGGGTTCGCCGTCCGCACCCGCGAGCAGCGAACCCAGGAACCGTTTGCGGGAGGCGCCGACGAGAACGGGGAATCCCAGCGCGGTGAACTCGGGCAGCGCCTTCAGCAGCGCCCAGTTGTGATCGGAGTTCTTCGCGAAACCGAGACCCGGATCCAGCACCAGCGAGCCCGGATCCACGCCGGCCTTCACGGCCAGGTCGACCTGCGTCATCAGTTCGTCCCGCACCTCGCGAACCACGTCGTCGTAGTGGTCGGCGGTGCCACGGTGCACGTAGTCACCGGCCGAACGCCAATGCATCAAAATCCACGGAACGCCGGCGTCCGCGACCACCGACGCCATCGCCGCATCGGCCCGGCCACCGGCCACGTCGTTGATGATCGACGCGCCCGCAGCGATCGCGGCCTCCGCGACGGACGCCCGCATCGTGTCGACGCTGACGCAGATGCCCTCGGCGACCAGGTCCGCGATGACGGGTGCGACCCGGCCGGCCTCGACGTCGGGATCGACCCGTGCCGCGCCCGGCCGGGTGGACTCGCCGCCGACGTCGACGATGTCGACGCCGAGACGCTTCAACGCGAGACCGCGTTCGAGCGCCGCGTCACGATCGAGGAAGCGTCCGCCGTCGGAGAACGAATCGGTGGTGACGTTGAGAATCCCCATCACCACGGTGCGGCCCGGTGAGGGCAGCTCGATCACGGTCACTTCCGCAGAATAAGGTCCAGAGCCTCGGAACGTGAGGCCGCGCTGGACTGGAGCAGACCACGCACCGCGGAGGTGGTGGTACTCGCACCAGGCTTGCGGATCCCCCGCATCGCCATGCACAGGTGCTCGGCCTCGATGACCACGATCGCACCGCGCGGATCGAGCTTGCGCATGACGGCGTCGGCGATCTGACTGGTCAGACGTTCCTGAACCTGCGGGCGCTTGGCATACAGGTCGACCACGCGGGCAAGTTTCGACAGGCCGGTCACCTTGCCCGTCCGGCCGGGGATGTACCCGACGTGCGCGACCCCGTGGAACGACACGAGGTGGTGCTCACACGTGGAGTACAGCGGAATGTCGCGGACGAGCACCAGCTCCTGGTGCCCCTCGTCGAACGTCGTGTTCAACACGGTGTCCGGGTCGGTGTACAGGCCCGCGAAAACCTCGCGGTACGACCGCGCCACGCGAGCGGGCGTATCGCGGAGTCCGGGACGGTCCGGGTCTTCACCGATCGCGATCAGCAGTTCCCGCACCGCAGCCTCGGCACGCGGCTGATCGAACACCCGGCCCGTCTCGAGGGCCACGGGCTCACTACCGAGATGATTCACCGACAACCGAAACTCCTCCAGTACCGGGACCGATCGTCCCGAAGCAACAGCCTAGTGTCGGGCGGATCAGTTCGATCCGTCCGGTCCTTTCCAGGCCCTCGTCTGCGCGTCGTCGTCCCCGGTACCCCGCTGCTCGTGCGGCGGATTCCACTGGTTCCCCGGGCCCTGGTCGGTTCCCGGCCCCTGGTTGCCGGGGTACTGCCCCTCCGGACTCTGGTTGCCCGGATCGCGGGGCGGCCAGCCGGGAGCCGACCATCCCGCGGGGGCGCCGTAGTCGGGACGCGGCTGCGTCATCCCGCCCTGCGGCCGGGCCGGAGCGGGCTGCGAGTAGCCGTTCGCGGGCGCCGGCTGCGGGTACTGCTGCTGCGGCGGGGCCTGCTGCGACTGCTGCTGCGCGAACACCGGTTCGGGCTGCTGGGGCCACGGCTCGCCGCGCTCGGTCGCGAGTTCCCGCGGCGTCTTGACCGGCGGCTTGTCGGACGGGGTCCGGTGGCCGAAGTCGTTGAACGCCGTGATCCGGGGTCGCTTCTCGACGCTGTGGAAGATCTTCTCGAGATCCTTGCGGGTGAGCGTCTCCCGCTCGAGCAGTTCGGTGGCCAGGATGTCCAGCACGTCGCGGTACTCGTTGAGGATCGCCCACGCCTCGGTGTGCGCGGCCTCGATGAGGTTGCGGACCTCTTCGTCGATCTCGCGCGCGACCTCGTGGCTGTAGTCGGACTGCTGCCCCATCGACCGGCCCAGGAACGGGTCGCCGCCCTCCTGGCCGTACCGCACGGCACCCAGCTTGGCGCTCATGCCGTACTCGGTGACCATCGACCGGGCGATCTTCGTCGCCATGTCGATGTCGGAGGACGCACCGGTGGTGGGCTCGTGGAACACGAGTTCCTCGGCGGCGCGGCCACCCATAGCCATGACCAGCCGGGCGATCATCTCGGACCGCGTCATCAGGCCCTTGTCGTCCTCGGGCACCGTCATCGCGTGACCGCCGGTGCGGCCGCGGGCGAGGATGGTGACCTTGTAGACGGGTTCGATGTCGGGCATCGCCCACGCGGCGAGCGTGTGCCCACCCTCGTGGTACGCGGTGATCTTCTTCTCGTGCTCGCTGATGATGCGGCTCTTGCGGCGCGGACCGCCGACGACACGGTCGACGGACTCCTCGAGCGCGGCCTCCGTGATGACGGTGCCGTTCTCGCGGGCGGTGAGCAGCGCGGCCTCGTTGATGACGTTGGCCAGATCGGCACCCGACATTCCGACGGTGCGCTTGGCCAGGCCCTCGAGGTCGGCGTGCTGGTCGATCGGCTTGCCCTGCGAGTGCACCTTCAGGATGGCGCGACGGCCGGCGAGGTCGGGGGCGCCGACCGGGATCTGCCGGTCGAAGCGGCCCGGACGCAGCAACGCCGGGTCCAGGATGTCGGGGCGGTTGGTGGCGGCGATCAGGATGATGCCGGTGCGGTCACCGAAGCCGTCCATCTCCACCAGCAACTGGTTGAGGGTCTGCTCACGCTCGTCGTGACCGCCACCGAGTCCGGCGCCGCGTTGACGTCCGACGGCGTCGATCTCGTCGACGAAGATGATGCAGGGGCTGTTCTGCTTGGCCTGGTCGAACATGTCGCGCACGCGGGACGCACCGACACCGACGAACATCTCGACGAAGTCCGAACCGGAGATCGTGAAGAACGGGACACCGGCCTCGCCTGCCACCGCGCGGGCGAGCAGGGTCTTACCGGTTCCGGGCGGACCGTAGAGCAGGACACCCTTGGGAATCTTCGCGCCCAGCGCCTGGTAGCGCGCCGGATTCTGCAGGAAGTCCTTGATTTCGTACAGCTCCTCGACGGCCTCGTCCGCACCCGCGACGTCGGCGAAGGTCGTCTTCGGCATGTCCTTCGACAGCTGCTTGGCCTTCGACTTGCCGAAGCCCATGACGCCGCCGCGGCCGCCGCCCTGCATGCGGCTCATCACGAAGAAGAAGATGCCGAGCAGGATCACCATCGGCAGGACGAACAGCAGGATGGACGTGAGCCAGCTCTCCTGCGTGACCGTGGTGTTGTAGCTCTGCAGGCCCTTGTCGGAGATCTCGTTGAAGATCTGCTCCGACGCCGACGCCGGATACTTGGCGAGGATCTCGGTCTTGCCGTCGGTGGCGTCGTTGCCGTCCTTCAGCCACAGGCGCACCTGCTGCTCCCGGTCGTCGATCTGCGCCTTCTCGACGTTGTTCGAGTCGAGCTGCGCGATCGCCACGGAGGTGTCGACACCCTTGAATCCGCGCGTGTCGTTGCCGAAGTAGCTGAAGGCGTAGATCACCAGCAGGATGCCGGCAACTATCGCCAGGTTTCGAAACACAGTCTTACGGTTCATACAGGTCGGCCGAGATGGCCGGTCCTTTCGAGAGTGCGGGTCTTCCGGGTGCGCCTTCCGGCTGCCAACCGGACAAACCAGGTTACCGCGAAGGCACCCCGGCGACTCCAGGTAGCAGCCAACCGCTGTCGCGAGCGGTCTCTATTTCGTTCAACGCACGCGGTGGCCCATCGGTTCCCTCCGCCTCGATCCGGGTCCGGATGTGCGGGAGTTCACCGGGTGGGCGCGACCCTCGGCCAGCCGCCGCCGACCCGCTCGATGTGGGCGGCGAGGGCCAGGATTCTGGCCTCGCCACCGGGCGGCGCGGCGATCTGCACGGCCAGCGGGGTGCCCGAGTGCGAGTGGGTGCCGACGGGGACACTGGCCGCCGGCCAGCCGACGAGATTCCACAGCGCGCTGAGCGGTGCGTACCGCACGTTGGCCACGATGTTCGACAACCACGACCGCTCACTCCACGTCGTCGCGGCGAGCGGCGGCTGCGCGAGCGCGGGGGTGATCACCACGTCGTAGTTCTCGAAGAAGGCACGCAGCGAGTCCTCGAGCCGGTTCACCTGCTCCGGTCGGACGAACCGGCCCAGCGCGCGACCCAACGCCACGTGCCTGCGGGTCCGCGGCTGCAGTCGCCTACGGTCGAGGCCCTTGGCGTCGGCGGCCGTTCCCGCGGTCCAGCGGGCGAGAACGGGGATCAGGTTGACCGGGTACGGCAACGTCGCGGGCTCCACGTCGTGGCCCGACCCGGTCAGTTCCGTCCCCGCGCGCACGGCCGCGTCCCGCCACTGCGGATCGACCGTGGCCAGGAACGTCGGCGATCCCGACGCCACCGCGATGCGCAGCGGCTCCGACGGCCCGATCCGCGCGAGCTCGGGACGGTCGGCGATCACGGACAGCATGAGAGCGGCGTCGTCGACGGTCGTGGCGATGGGCCCGTTCTCGGCCATACCGAACCAGGAGGTGGCGCCGAGTTCGGACGGCACGACTCCCCTGCCCGGTTTGATACCGAACACTCCACAGTTCGCCGACGGGATGCGGATCGAACCCAGACCGTCGGTCCCGTGCGCCAGCGGCACCATTCCCGCGGCGACGGCGGCGGCCGCTCCCCCGGACGATCCGCCGCAGGTCCGGGACGGATTCCACGGGTTGCGGGTGATGTGGCCGGGCGCGTCCGTGGTTCCCCACACCGCCAGTTCGGGGAGGGTCGTCAGGCCCACCACCACCGCTCCCGCCGCCCGCAGTCGCGCCACGACCGGATGGTCGGCGGCCTTCGGTTCGGCGCTGGTCGCGCCCGAGCCCTCGCGCATCGGCAGCCCGGCCACGGGGATCACGTCCTTGATCGCGACGGGCACTCCGGCCAGTGGAAGGGCCGCCAGATCCGATCGGTGGGACAGCGCGAGCGCCTCGGCTCGGGCCTGGTCGCCGAGGACGGCGGCGAACGCCTGGATCTTCGGTTCACGCTCCGCGATGGCCGCGAGCGCGGCCTCGACCTGCTCCATCGGGCTCGAGACGCCCGAGCGGACCTGCTCGGCGACGACGACGGCTGAGGTGAACGGGGACTCCCCCATCATCCGAGTATATGGTGCAGCGCAGCAGCGATTTCGAGTATTCGCGCTGGATACGGTAGGTCTGCGGGGTTACCATTCGCTTGTCCCTGGATGGGACTCTTCACACCGCTCCAGACAAACTCGATGTGCCCAGAGAACCCGCCCAGTAGAACCCTCGATGTGCAATGACCAGAGGAAACGGGTCGGGCAGAGACGGATCGGCCGCTGGATCGGACTCTGCCGAACGGACCGTCGGAGTCACGAACTCCGAACACGAGAGCAGCGACGCGACGGTCGCGGCCGGCCCGTCGACGGTGACGGCTGAGCAAACCCTGTCGGCACGGACGATGACCGCCGAGCAGACCGCCCCCGCCGAACAGACCGCCGCGGCCGAGCGAACCGCCGCGGCCGAACAAACCGCTGCCGCCGACCAGACCGTGACCGCCCGGCAGCGGGACACGCTGATCACCACACCGCCCGGCAATGCGGCGCTCGACGACGTGGAGGTCGGGCAGCAGGTCGACGACTTCGATCTGCTGATGGGACTGGGCAGCGGCGCGTTCGGCCGGGTGTTCCTCGCACGCCAGCGGTCGATGCAGCGTCTCGTCGCGGTGAAGATCTCCCACGACAAGGGCAACGAGCCGCAGACCCTGGCCCAGCTCGACCACGACTACATCGTCCGCGTGTTCGACCAGCGGCTACTCGAGGACCGTCAACTGCGCCTGCTCTACATGCAGTACCTGCCGGGCGGCACCCTGCTGCGGGTTCTGCGGCGCGTGCGCGTCACCCCCGAACAGGAGCGGACCGGCAGCCTGCTGCTCGACGTCGTCGACGAGGAGATGCGGGAGAAGGGCGAACTCCGGCCCACCGACTCGAGCGTGCGGGACGAGATCAGTTCACTCACCTGGCCCGAGACGATCGCGTGGCTGGGACGGCGACTGGCCGAGGCGCTCGACTACGCAGGCAAACGCGGCGTGCTGCACCGCGACATCAAACCCGCCAACATCCTGCTGACGGCGGAGGGTGTGCCCAAGCTCGCCGATTTCAACATCAGTTTCAGCGACACCGTCACCGGGGCGTCACCGCTCGCCTACTTCGGCGGGTCCCTGGCCTACATGTCCCCCGAGCAACTCGAGGCATGTCACCGCGGAATGCCGGGAACGGCGGCGGACCTCGACACCCGCAGCGACATCTTCGCGCTCGGGGTGATGTTGTGGGAGCTGATGTGCGGGCGGCGTCCGTTCCAGGACGAGGACGTGTCGAGCGAGTCGCTCGCCGCACTCGAGGCGATGCTGGACAGCCGCAGCCGCGCCGTCGACCCGGAGTTCCTGGACCAGTTGCCCGCCGACTGCCCGCCGTCGCTGCGCCGGGTACTGCTGACGTGCCTGGCGCCGAAGCCGGCGGACCGGTGGTCGTCCGGCGCCGAACTGGCCCAGCAGTTCGACCTGTGTCTGAACCCGCGGGCCCGTGATCTCGTCGATCCGCCGCCGAACTCGTGGCGCATGCGGTTGCGGCGGTTCGCACTCCCGATTCTGGTGATCGGTATCGCGGTGCCGAACGCCCTCGCGGGTGCGTACAACTATCACCACAACAAGATGCTGATCATCAGCAATCTGACGCCCGAGGCGCAGCAGTCGTTCGAGGGGATCCAGTTGGTGATCAACTCGATCGCGTTCCCGTTGGGCGCGATCATGCTGCTCTACTGGTGTCGCTACCCGCTGCTGGTTCCGCGGGGTCTGCGCAAGGGCCGGACGTACGACCGCCAGACCCTGGCCCGGGCGCGCACCGACACGTTGCTGCTCGGCGACCGCGTTGTGCTCGTCGTGTTCGGGTTGTGGGTGATCGCGGGAATCGCCTATCCGATTTCCCTGCAACTGGCGGCGGGGAACGTGCCGCCGGGCGCGTACGTGCACTTCATCGCGTCGCTGATCGTGTGCGGTGCGGTGTCGGTGGCGTACCCGTTCTTCGTGGTGGCGTTCTTCGCGGTGCGCTGCATCTACCCGACCCTGCTACCGCAGGACATCGCGAGCAGTGCCGACGCGCACAAACTGCGAGGACTCGACCGCCGCAGCACGCTGTATCTCGCGGTGGCCGCCTCGGTTCCGCTGGCCGGTGTCGCCGGGGTGACGTTCCTGTCGCCCGACGAGATCACGCTGGTGATCATCGCCGTCCGCATTCTGTGCGTCGGCGGCATCTTCGCGTTCGTCGGCGTGTACTGGCTGTTCCGGCAGCTGGAGCAGGATCTGCGGGCGCTGGAGCTCGCCGTGTCCCACGAACCCGTCCGCTGACGGGCGGGGTTCAGCCGCCGTAGACGGAGGGCTCGAGCGTTCCGATGTACGGCAGGTCGCGGTAGCGCTCGGCGTAGTCGAGGCCGTAGCCGACGACGAACTCGTTGGGAATGTCGAAGCCGACGTTCGCGACGTTGATGTCGACCTTGATGGCGTCGGGCTTGCGCAGCAGCGTGACGACCTCGAGCGACGCCGGGTTCCGCGTCGAGAGGTTGCGCATCAGCCAGGACAGCGTGAGACCGGAGTCGATGATGTCCTCGACGATCAGCACGTGGCGGCCGGCGATGTCCTTGTCGAGGTCCTTGAGGATGCGCACGACACCCGAGGACGACGTGGACGACCCATAGGAGCTGACGGCCATGAACTCCATCTGGGTGGGGATGGGGAGGGCCCGCGCGAAGTCCGTCATGAAGAAGATGGCGCCCTTGAGGACACCCACCAGGAGCAGATCCCCTTCCGGGGCGCCCTCCGGGTAGCGCTTGGCGATCTCCTCGGCCAGTTCGACGGTACGTCGACGGATCTCGTCCTCGGAGATCAGTACCGATGCGATGTCGCCTTCGTACACGCGATCAAACCCTTCGTCGGTCGTCCAATCCGACGTTCAGCCTGCCACGTCGCCGTCGGACCACCAACCTCGCGTCCGGTGTTCCGCCCCCGACCGCCACCTGTCCCTGCCCCCGCCACCGTGCGACGAGGTCGTCCACGGCCCGTAACTGGGTGTCTCCGAGACCGCGCGCACCGGCCGCGTGCAGCCAGCTGCGCAGTACCCGGCGGCGGACGGGCGGCGCCGACAGGGCCAGGAGCGCCGCGTCGATTTCCCCGTCCACCACGACTTTCGCTTCGGCGTCGGCGGCCAACGTGTCGAGGACGGCCCCCTCCTCGCGCAGGTGTTCCCCGGTGCGGGCGAGGGCCCCGGCGACACCGCCGCCCAGGACGTCCTCCAGCAGCGGCAGCACTTCGGTACGCAGCCGCACCCGCACGAAATCGGGTGAACTGTTGTGCGGATCCTCGTGCGGGTCGAGGCCCAGTTCCGCGCAGGTCTGCCGGGTCACCGCACGTCGCACGTCCAGCAGCGGCCGGCCCCACGGGCTGTCGTAGGGGCTCATTCCCCAGATGGATCGACCGCCCGAACCGCGCGACAGCCCCAGCAACACGGTTTCGGCCTGATCGTCGAGGGTGTGCCCCAGCAGCACCGGGCGGGTTTCGCGTGCCGAGTCGAGGGCCCGGTAGCGGGCGTGCCGGGCGGCCGCCTCCAGCCCACCCGCCCCGGTCACGTCGACGGGAAGCACCACGGCGGACGCGCAGCCGAGGGCCCGGGCGCGCGCGGCCGCCTCGTCGGCGACGGCGTCCGACCCCGGCTGCAACCGGTGATCGACGACCAGGGCGACAGCCGAACGTGCCTCGGCGGCGGCGGCCGCCGTCAGGGCCAGCGAGTCGGCGCCGCCCGACAACGCGACCGCGACGTCGCCGTCCGGGGAATGCGCCGCGATCCAGCGCCGCACGGCGTGACGAACCTCGAGGATCGCCGGCTCCTCGGGAAGCACTGTCACCGGCTCAGCCCTCCGCGAATCAGCCCAGCACCCGGGACACCCAGGCGTCCGGCGCGTCGATCTCCGCGAGCCGGGGCAACGTGTCGGGCCCGGTCCACACGACGTTGAACCGGTCCATCCCGACCTTGTCCACGACGGCGTCGACGAACGCCTTGCCGCGCACGTACTGCGCCATCTTCGCGTCCATCCCGAGCAGCGCCCGGATGAGGCGCTGCACCGGGTTGCTCTTGCGGCGCCGCCGGCTGTCGAATGCCGCGCGGATGGCGGCCACCGACGGCACGACTGCGGGACCGACCGCGTCCATCACGTGGTCCGCGTGCCCCTCGAGGAGGGTGCCGAGCACCAGCAGACGGTCGAGTGCCTCACGCTGCGGCTCGGCCTGGGTCGCGCGCAGGAGTCCGACGATGCCGCCCGGCGCACCCGACTCGTCGGGCTCGGTGCGCCCACGGTCGCGCAGCGCGGAGGACAACCGGCCGACCATGTCGGTGATCGACTCGTCCTCGGCGGATCCGAGGGTCTCGACCGATTCCTGCATGTAGCCGGTGAGCCACGGTGACGACGAGAACTGCACCCGGTGCGTCACCTCGTGCAGGCACACCCAGAGCCGGAAGTCGCTGGGCTGCACCCGAAGTGTGCGCTCGACGGACACCACGTTGGGCGCGACGAGCAGCAGGGTGCCGTCGTCGCCGGTGAACGGGTCGTACTGACCGAGGATCGCCGAGGACAGGTAGGCGAGCATCGCCCCGGCCTGAATGCCGGCCGGCTTGCCGAGCAGCATGCCGGGGGCGGCGTCGCCGCCGGTGAGTTGCGACATCGAATGCGCGGCGGCGTGGATCCAGCCCGCCCGGTCGAGGATCTGGGCGGTGGGCACCGGCAGTCCGTCGGCGAGGCCGGTGACTTCCCGGACGGGCAGTTCCGCGCGCATCGACGCGTCGGCCAGTTCCGCGACCACGGTTTCGGCCGTGTACCGCGACGTGGCGGGCCCGCTGCGCGCCAGTTTCACGCCCGTCCTGGCTGCGAGTTTCCAGTCGACGGCACCGCTGAAGGCATTCCCCTCGGCGGCCATCACTGGCACCCGCACGTGCGGAGCGCGGCCGCCAGTGCGTCGAGTGCGGGACGGCTGACCTCCGGCGGACGGTCGTTGGACATCAGCGCGAACGTGAGGACGCGCCCGTTCTGGTCCACCACGTAGCCGGCGAGGGCGCTGGCCGTGGACAGGGTGCCGGTCTTCGCGCGCACCCATCCGGCGCCGGTGCGGTTGCCCGACGCGTACCGGTCCGACAGGCTGCCCGTGGCACCGGCCACCGGCAGGTAGTCGAGCATCGGCCGCAGGGCGGGATTCCCTTCCCCGGCGGCGGCCGTCAGGACCTGGTCGAGCGTGTGCGGTGCGATGCGGTCGTCGACGGACAGCCCGCTCGCGTCGTGCAGCGTGAGCCCCGACAGATCGAACCCGGCGCCGGACAGGGTCCGGCCGATGGTCGCGACGGCGCCCGCGAACGATGCTTCCGCGCCGGCATTCATGGCCACCTCCCGCCCGATCGCTTCGGCAAGCACATTGTCCGAGTGTTCCATCATCTGCCGCAACCGGTCGCGCAGCGGCGCGGACTGCACACTCGCGACGGTGGCGGCGCCGGGTGCCGCGGCCCCCGACGCGACCGCCGACGGGTCGACGCCGAGCGCAGCGGCCAGTGTCCGCCCGGCGTCGAGCGCGGGCGTCGAACTGCGCGGCGACTCGTCCACGAGTGGGTCGGCGCGTCCGCCGTCGATCATGATGGGCTCGGTGGGGGTGATGAATCCGGCGCCGACGTCGGTCGGGAACCATCCCTGCGCCATGGTGTCGCCCGAGTAGATGCCGGTGTCGACGACGATGCGCGTCACCTGGATGCCCGCGTTCCGGATCTGGTCGACGAGTTGCGAGATGTGCGCCGCACCCGGGTAGTAGCCGTTCTCCCCGACCGGCTTCGCGGTGAGAGTGGGATCACCACCGGCGACGAGGACGATCTCCCCGGGAGTCGCCCCCTGCACCACCGTCGTCGTGACGCGGTGGTCGGACGGCAACGACAACAGCGCGGATCCCGCGGTGAGGACCTTGGTGGTCGACGCGGGCGTCATCGGGGTCTGCGGGTTGACGCTCCACAGCACCTGGCCGGTGACCGCGTCGGCGACGGTTCCGCTGAACTTGCCGAGGTCCGGGTTGGCGGCGGCCGGACCGATCGCTGCCGCGATCCCCTGCGCGGTCGGCATCGGCGCGTCGTCCGGGACCGGCGTGACCTGCGGGGCCGCGATGACCGGCGCCGGTTCGGGCGCGATCGTCAGTTCGCCGCGCCTCGCCGACGCGTTGTGCGCGCTCACCGCGACCACCAGCACGGCGGCCATCGCGAGCACCACGACGACGACCGACGCGAACAGAATTCGCATGTTCCGACGGTGGCGTCCCGCCAACGAGCCCATCTTCTTCTTTCCCTGGCCCGGCAACGCGCCTCCGTCTTCACTGTGATTCGTGGGTGGTCAGACAACCAACCTTATCCTCGACCCGATATCCTCTCCCCGAATCATCATCGACACGACAGCGAGGAATCGGCGTGGAGTTCGACGTCACCATCGAGATCCCCAAGGGTCAGCGAAACAAGTACGAGGTCGACCACGTGACCGGTCGCGTGAAGCTGGACCGCTACCTGTACACCGCGTTCGGCTACCCGGCCGACTACGGCTACATCGAGAACACCCTCGGCGAGGACGGCGACCCGCTGGACGCGCTGGTCCTGCTCCCCGAGTCCGTGTTCCCGGGAGTCATCGTCGAGGCACGTCCCGTCGGCATGTTCAAGATGGTCGACGAGGCCGGCGGCGACGACAAGGTGCTGTGCGTGCCCGCCGGCGACCCGCGCTGGGACCACATCCAGGACATCGGCGACGTCCCGCAGTTCGAGCTGGACGCCATCAAGCACTTCTTCGTCCACTACAAGGACCTCGAGCCGGGCAAGCACGTCGAGGCGGCCGACTGGGTCGGGCTCGCCGAGGCGAAGGCCGAGGTCGAGGCCTCGCTCGAGCGTCTGAAGGCCAACGGCGGGCACTGAGCCTGACGCTCGTTCACGCGGCGCCCACCCC
>NZ_JBHUSF010000228.1:0-14845 GCF_042673295.1 Rhodococcus sp. NPDC057014 | reverse complement strand
CGACCGCCGGGGGCCTCCGGGTAGTAGTCGGGGTATTCGGGCACCCACTGCAGTTTCAGCGGGCTGTTCTTCAGCACGAACGACAGCATCTCGGGGCCGCGGTCGATGTAGGCGTCGATCCGGTCCTTCGGGACGACGTCGCCGATGATGTTGTGGAGGTAGGTCCGCGCGGCGTCGGTGGTGTCCTCGACGCCGGCGGCGATCAGCGCCTCGTTGTTCGGGATCCACACGCCACCGCCGGAGCGCGCGGTGGAGCCACCGAAGTGCGCTGCCTTTTCGAGGATGACGACGCTGAGTCCCTTGTGGGCCGCGGTCAGGGCCGCGGTCATTCCACCGGCACCGCTACCGACGACCACGATGTCGTATTCGTGCTTGCTCATGTAGAACACGTTATAGAATGATGGGGTTGTCAGTCCATCCTTTCTGCCAGGAAGTATTACTGACGCCAACGAAGAAGAACGAAACACGTTGCAGTGAAAACCGGTGGTGTGCGCACGCACACGAACTTCAGGGAAGGGCTCACACCATGCTCTCGACGCAACTACGCACCGAGTTGGCGGATCGGCTCGACACCGCGGAGCGCGGCCGCGCTCCCATCGGCCCCCTGACCGCGGACCATCCCGACATCGACGTGATTGACGCCTACGAGATCCAGCTCATCAACATCCGCCGCCGGCTGCAGGACGGGGCGAAGGTCGTCGGGCACAAGGTGGGCCTGTCCTCCCTCGCCATGCAGCAGATGATGGGCGTCGACGAACCCGACTACGGGCACCTGCTCGCCGACATGGAGGTGTTCGAGGACCAGCCCGTCGACACCGCCCGGTTCTGCTTCCCGCGCGTCGAGGTGGAGGTCGCGTTCGTGCTGGGCGCCGACCTCCCCGGCGCAGGCTGCACCGAACAGGACGTCCTCGACGCCACCGTGGCGTTCGCGCCGTCCATCGAACTGATCGACAGCCGGATCACCGACTGGAAGATCACCCTGCCGGACACGATCGCCGACAACGCGTCGTCCGCCGGCTTCGTGCTCGGCAAGAATCGGGTGCGGCCGGCGGACATCGACATCACAGCCATCGACGCCGTCCTGACGAGCAACGGCGAGACCAAGGCCGAGGGCCGCAGCGACGCGGTACTCGGCAACCCGGTGACCGCCGTCGCCTGGCTCGCGCAGAAGGTCGAGAGCTTCGGCGTGCGGTTGAAGGCCGGCGACATCGTGCTGCCCGGCTCCTGCACCCGCGCCATCGACGCGCACCCGGGCGATCACTTCCGCGCCGAGTTCAGTGGGCTCGGCACCGTATCCCTGCAGTTCAAGTAGGAGTCTGTTCATGACCAAGGCAAGTGTGGCGATCGTCGGCTCGGGCAACATCAGCACCGACCTGCTCTACAAGCTGCAGCGATCCGAGTGGCTCGAACCCCGCTGGATGATCGGGATCGACCCCGAGAGCGAGGGCCTGGCGCGGGCCCGCACGATGGGGCTGGAGACGTCCGCGGACGGCGTCGACTGGCTGCTGAACCAGCCGGAGAAACCCGACCTCGTCTTCGAGGCCACGTCGGCGTACGTACACCGGGAGGCCGCGCCGAAGTACGAGGCCGCCGGCATCCGCGCCGTCGACCTGACGCCCGCCGCCGTCGGACCCGCAGTGGTCCCGCCGGCCAACCTGCGCGAACACCTCGGCGCACCCAACGTCAACATGATCACGTGCGGCGGGCAGGCCACGATCCCCATCGTGTACGCCGTCTCCCGCGTCGTCGACGTGCCCTACGCCGAGATCGTCGCGTCGGTGGCGTCCGTCTCCGCGGGCCCGGGCACCCGCGCCAACATCGACGAGTTCACCAAGACCACCAGCCGCGGCATCGAGACCATCGGCGGAGCGCAGCGCGGCAAGGCCATCATCATCCTCAATCCCGCCGACCCGCCGATGATCATGCGCGACACGATCTTCTGTGCGATCCCCGAGGACGCCGACCGCGCCGCCATCACCGAGTCCATCCACCGCGTCGTCGCGGACATTCAGCAGTACGTCCCCGGCTACCGGCTACTGAACGAACCGCAGTTCGACGACCCGAGCGTCGTGTCGGGCGGGCAGGCGACGGTCACGACGTTCGTCGAAGTGGAGGGTGCAGGCGACTTCCTGCCGCCGTACGCGGGCAACCTCGACATCATGACCGCGGCGGCAACCAAGGTGGGCGAGGAGATCGCCCAGAAACTCCTGAGTGTGGAGGCATGAGCACAATGGTCCATTTCGAAGGGGCGAGCGGAGCGACGGGAAACATGAGCAGCAGCTGGGACATCCGCGTCACCGACACCTCCCTGCGGGACGGTTCGCACCACAAGCGGCACCAGTTCACCGGGGACGAGGTCCGGGCCATCGTCGGTGCCCTCGACGGCGCCGGGGTGCCCGTCATCGAGGTGACGCACGGCGACGGACTCGGTGGGTCCTCGTTCAACTACGGATTCTCCAAGGTGCCGGAGCAGGAACTCATCTCGATCGCCGTCGACACGGCGAAGAACGCGAAGATCGCGTTCCTGATGCTGCCCGGGCTCGGCATCAAGGACGACATCATCGTCGCCCAGGACAACGGCGCGTCGATCTGCCGCATCGCCACGCACTGCACCGAGGCGGACGTGTCCGTTCAGCATTTCGGGCTGGCCCGCGAGCGTGGTCTCGAGACCGTCGGCTTCCTGATGATGGCGCATTCCATATCGCCGGAGAAGCTCGCCGAGCAGGCCCGCATCATGGCCGACGCCGGCTGCCAGTGCGTGTACGTCGTCGACTCCGCGGGCGCCCTCGTGCTCGAGCAGGTGTCGGACCGCGTCGAGGCGCTGGTGCGGGAACTCGGCTCGGACGCGCAGGTCGGCTTCCACGGTCACGAGAACCTCGGCCTCGGCGTGGCCAATTCGATCGCCGCGATCCGGGCGGGCGCCAAGCAGATCGACGGCAGCACAAGACGATTCGGTGCCGGTGCCGGAAACGCGCCGGTCGAGGCGATCGTCGGCGTCTGCGACAAGATCGGTGTCAAGACGGGCATCGACTTCTTCGCCATCGCCGACGCCGCCGAGGACGTGGTGCGGCCCGCGATGCCCGCCGAATGCCTCCTGGACCGGCAGGCCCTGATGATGGGGTACGCGGGCGTCTATTCGAGCTTCCTCAAGCACGCCGAACGCCAGGCCGAACGGTACGGCGTCTCGTCCGCCGAACTCCTCGTCCGCGCGGGCAAACGCAAACTCGTCGGCGGCCAGGAAGACCAGCTCATCGACATTGCGCTCGAACTGCAGCGCGAGAATGCGGCTGCGCCGCCCGTGAGCACTTCTTAACGTCGGGCGGTTAACAAGTACTCACGGGTCAGCGGGCGGTCTCCCACAGCCCGACGACGTTGCCCTCCGAGTCGGTGAAGTACGCGGCGAAACCCATGTTCCCGACGGGTGTTCTGCCGGTGACGGTCTTCCCGCCGAGGGATTCGATCCGTTCGAGGGCGGATTCGATGCTCTCGACGTCGACGGTGACCACGGGGGAGGTCACCTCCCCGCGCTGCATCATGCCGCCGTTGATGTAGCCGGGCTCGTCGGGCATGCCGCTCTCGCCGACGGGTCCGGTGGTCACCATGCTGTATTCCATGTCGGGGATCTCGGCGATGGCCCACCCGAATGCGTCGCGATAGAACGCACGTGCGCGGTCACCGTCGTCGAAGGGGATCTCGAAGTGCACGATTCGGCCTGTCATGGCACGCCTCCGGTGTTTCGGCTGACGCCGCCGCGTCCGACGGCACATTCCAGCGTAAGCGCCCGATGTGACATTCGTGCAGCTCCTGACTGCACGAATGTCACATCGGGCGAACTACCCGGGCGCGCAGGCGCCGGCGACTATTCGACTCGATCTCGCACGTCGATGAACCCCTCCATCACCGCGTGATCGATGCTGTCCCACAGCCGCGGGCACCCCTCCCGGAGCGCGGTGGACTTTCCCTCGCCGACGGCGTCCCGGAAGGTCGGGCACGTCTTCGCGGGGTCGTCCGTCCACTGGACGCTCGTGTGCTTGAGGCTGTTCTTGCGCACCAGCACACAGGTTCCGCACGTACGGCACTCGACTTCGTTCATGCCGTCGTCGAGGTAGGTGGCCTTGTCGGCCACCGTCTGCGCATGAATGGCCTCGAGCCGAGCAGGCTGCCCGGCGAAGTCGGGAGCTTTGGCCCATTCTGTCGAGGCACTCATGATCAGACCTGCGCTTCCCTGCTGTCGGACGCCTCGGCGGTCGCATTCTCGGACCCCTCGGCGGCCTCACGTTCGGCCTTCTGCCGGGCCAGGTTCTCGTCGACCTCGTGCTGCCAGGCCTCGTTGGCCTTGGTGGTGTCGACCTCGAACTCGAAGCGCTGCGTCATCTTGTCCGTGACGTCGGCGACGTCGACGTAGAACTGGTCGTACCAGCGTCGCAGCTGGTAGACCGGGCCGTCCTCGTCGCAGAGCAGGGGGTTGTCGATCTTGGTCTTGTTCTTCCAGATCTCGACGTCCTGCAGGAAGCCTTCGGCGATGCCCTCGGTGAACTTCGCGGCCAGCTTGTCGGCCGTCACGTCGTCGATGCCGGTGGGTTTCTTGACGGTGACGCCGTACTGGAGCACGAACGAATTGTTCGTCACCGGATAGTGGCAGTTGATGAGAACGCTCTCGACCTCGTATCCGCCGTAACTGTTCCACAGCGGATTGATCATGTAGGACGGGCCGTAGTACGCAGCTTCGGAGCGCAGCAGCGATTCCATGCCGTACTGCGTCGCCATCCCGACGTCGGGGCGGCCCTTCGTGTTGAGGTACTGCGTCGCGATGTGGCCTTCGAAGACGTTCTTGAAGTATGTCGGGAACGCGTAGTGGATGTAGAAGAAGTGCGCCATGTCGACGACGTTGTCGATGATCTCGCGGCAGTTGGAGCCCTCGATCAGCATCGAGTTCCAGGTCCAGTCGGTCCAGTCGTCGCTGTAGGCACCCTCGATGCGGGGGATGGTGACGTTCTCCGGCGGGGGGTTGCCCTCCGGGTCGTTCCAGACGAACAGTTGACCGTTCTGCTCGAGCGTGATCCATGCCCGGGTGCGGGCGATCGGGGGAACCCGGCGTGCGTAGGGAATGCTGGTGCACTTGCCGTTGCCGCCCCAGCGCCAGTCGTGGAACGGGCAGGCCACGGAATCGCCCTTCACGGTGCCCTGCGACAGGTCTCCGCCCATGTGCCGGCAGTACGCGTCGAGAACCTTCAGTTCGCCCTTGCTGTCGGCGAAGACGACGAGCTTGGTGCCGAATGCCTCGATCGAATGCGGTTTGCCGTCCGTGAACGTCTTGGTCAAACCGAGGCAGTGCCAACCACGCGCGAAGCGCGTCTGGACCGTGCCCACATCGATCTCGCGAATCTGCGCCATTGTGCCCTCACATCCCTTCATGCTGTTAGTAGAACACGTTATAGAACTTCGCCACGATCCGCCAGATTTCCGGAGGCTTTCTTCCAGACCCGGGGCGTCAAACAGCGCATTTGCCGGTATCTCGACATAAAT
Organism: Rhodococcus sp. NPDC057014; assembly: GCF_042673295.1. Classification (NCBI taxonomy): domain Bacteria; kingdom Bacillati; phylum Actinomycetota; class Actinomycetes; order Mycobacteriales; family Nocardiaceae; genus Rhodococcus; species Rhodococcus sp. NPDC057014. Next base: position 9,319 of record NZ_JBHUSF010000228.1, on the reverse strand, counting down.
GGGAACGTGTTCTAGTCTCAGAAGACAGGTGAACCATCGAACGAGACAGGAGCGTCCTGTGGGTGACCATGACAGTCACGAGGTGATGCAGCGGCTCGACGCACTACTGCCGACGCTGCGAGAGCGGGCACAGGAGACCGAGGATCTCCGTCGTATCCCCGACGATTCCATGAAGGCGCTCCAGGAGACCGGATTCTTCCGGTTGCTCCAGCCCGAACAGTGGGGTGGATATCAGGCGGATCCGGTGCTCTTCTACTCCGCGGTGCGGAAGATCGCGAGCGCGTGCGGTTCCACCGGGTGGGTCTCGTCGATCATCGGTGTCCACAACTGGCACCTCGCGCTGTTCTCCCAGCAGGCGCAGGAGGACGTGTGGGACAACGACACCGACGTCCGCATCTCGTCGTCGTACGCGCCGATGGGCGCAGGCCAGGTCGTCGACGGCGGATACACGGTCAACGGCGCGTGGGCCTGGTCCTCCGGCTGTGATCACGCCACCTGGGCGGTGCTCGGCGGCCCCGTCGTCAAGGACGGCCGCCCCGTCGACTTCGTCAGCTTCCTGATCCCCCGCGAGGACTACCGGATCGACGACGTGTGGAACGTGGTCGGGCTCCGCGGAACCGGCAGCAACACCGTGGTGGTCGAGGACGTGTTCGTCCCGCGGCACCGCGTCCTCAGCTTCAAGGCGATGAGCACCCTCACCGCGCCCGGGCTCGAGCGCAACACCGCGCCCGTCTACAAGATGCCCTGGGGGACAATCCATCCCACCACCATCTCCGCGCCGATCGTCGGGATGGCCTACGGCGCCTACGACGCCCACGTGGAACACCAGGGCAAGCGGGTCCGCGCGGCGTTCGCCGGCGAAAAGGCGAAGGACGACCCGTTCGCGAAGGTCCGCATCGCCGAGGCCTCGAGTGACATCGACGCCGCGTGGCGCCAGTTGTCCGGCAACGTCGCCGACGAGTACGCGCTGCTCGTCGCCGGTGAGGAAGTGCCGTTCGAGCTGCGACTGCGGGCGCGCCGCGACCAGGTGCGCGCCACCGGCCGCGCCATTTCGTCCATCGACAAACTGTTCGAGAGCTCGGGGGCCACCGCGCTGGCCAACGGCACCCCGCTGCAACGGTTCTGGCGGGACGCGCACGCCGGACGCGTCCATGCGGCCAACGATCCCGAGCGCGCCTACGTCATGTACGGCACAGGCGAATTCGGACTGCCCATCACCGACACGATGGTCTAGGAGAACACGTGACGACGACCGAAGAAGCCCTCACGTTCGAGTCCACCTCGAAGTTCGCCCAGGTGCGGCCCGACCTGAGGTTGCACTACCACGAGGCCGGCGTCGGCAACGACACCACGATCGTGCTGCTGCACGGCGGTGGTCCCGGTGCGTCGTCGTGGTCGAACTTCGCCAGGAACATCCCGGTCCTCGCCGAGAAATTCCACGTGCTCGCCGTCGACCAGCCGGGATACGGGTTGTCGGACAAGCCGACCGAGCACCCGCAGTACTTCGTGCACAGTGCGTCCGCGCTGAAGGATCTGCTCGACACCCTCGGCATCGGTGGACGCGTCCACCTGCTCGGCAATTCTCTCGGTGGCGGTGCCGCAGTGCGTTTCGCGCTCGACTACCCGGACCGCGCCGGCCGGCTGGTGTTGATGGGGCCGGGCGGGCTGAGCGTCAACCTGTTCGCCCCGGACCCGACCGAGGGTGTCAAGAACCTCGGCAGGTTCGGCTACCAGCCCACCCGCGAGAACCTCGAGGCGTTCCTGCGCATCATGGTGTTCGATCAGAAGCTGATCACCGACGACCTGATCGACGAACGGTTCGCCGCCGCAAGCACCCCCGAGTCGCTCGCCGCGGCGAAGGCGATGGGAAAGTCGTTCTCCTCGGCCGATTTCGAACTGGGCATGCTCTGGCGTGACGCCTACAAGCTGCGCCAGCGGGTGCTGCTGATCTGGGGTCGCGAAGACCGGGTCAACCCGCTCGACGGTGCGCTGGTGGCGCTGAAGATGATCCCGCGGGCGCAGCTGCACGTGTTCGGCGGGTGCGGACACTGGGCGCAGCTGGAGAAGTTCGACGAGTTCAACCGCCTGGCAACCGATTTCCTCCTGGACGGGGATAAGTGATGAGTATTCGTTCACTGGCGTACATGCGCATCGAGGCCACCGACATGGCCGCGTGGCGCGAATACGGTCTCAAGGTGCTCGGCATGGTCGAGGGCAAGGGTTCCGACCCGGACGCCCTGTATCTGCGGATGGACGACTTCCCGGCTCGTCTCGTGATCTTCCCGGGGGAGCACGACCGGCTGTCGGTGTCGGGCTGGGAGACGGCGAATGCGGCGGAGCTGCAGGAGGTTCGCGACAACCTGTCCGCGGCCGGCGTCGCGTTCAAGGAGGGCACGGCAGAACAACTGCAGGACCGCAGGGTCGACGAGCTGATCACGTTCGAAGACCCGTCCGGCAACACGCTCGAGGCGTTCCACGGCGCCGCCCTCGAACATCGGCGGGTGGTCAGCCCGTACGGGCACAAGTTCGTCACCGGTGAGCAGGGGCTCGGGCACGTCGTCCTCTCGACGACGGACGACGAGGCGTCGCTGCACTTCTACCGCGACGTCCTCGGTTTCCGCCTGCGCGACTCGATGCGGCTGCCCCCGCAGATGGTCGGGCGGCCCGCGGACGGCAAACCGGCGTGGTTGCGATTCTTCGGCTGCAATCCGCGGCACCACAGCCTCGCGTTCCTGCCGATGCCCACGCCCAGCGGCATCGTGCACCTCATGATCGAGGTCGAGAACTCCGACGACGTCGGGTTGTGCCTCGACCGCGCGCTCCGCAAGAAAGTCAAGATGTCGGCCACACTGGGCCGTCACGTCAACGACCTGATGCTGTCGTTCTACATGAAGACACCCGGCGGGTTCGACGTCGAATTCGGTTGCGAGGGACGTCAGGTCGAGGACGAGAGCTGGATTGCGAGGGAGAGCACGGCCGTCAGCCTGTGGGGTCACGACTTCAGCGTCGGGATGCAGCCGTGAGCGAGATGACCGGGGACGGGGCCGTCGCGGCCGAGGCGATCGACCCGCGACGGTTCCGGACGGTGCTCGGCCAGTTCTGCACCGGGGTCACCATCATCACGACCGTCGACGACGGCGAACCGGTGGGGTTCGCCTGCCAGTCGTTCGCCGCGCTGTCGCTGGAACCGCCGCTGGTGCTGTTCTGCCCGACGAAGACGTCGCGGTCGTGGGCGGCGATCGAGCGCAGCGGCGTGTTCTGCGTCAACGTGCTCGCGGAAGAGCAGCAGTCGACGTGCGCCCGGTTCGGATCCCGCGAACCGGACAAGTTCGCCGGAATCGACTGGACGGCGTCGCCGCTGGGGTCGCCGATCCTCACCGGGTCGCTCGCCCACATCGACTGCTCGCTCGAGAGCGTGCACGACGGCGGCGACCACTGGGTCGCGTTCGGCCGGGTCTCCTCCCTGAGCGAGATCAAGGAGGAGCGGCCGTTGCTGTTCTACCGCGGTCAGTACACCGGCATCGAACCGGACAAGACCGTGCCCGCGCCGTGGCGGGACGACCTCGAGGCGTTCCTCACCACGTCGTCGGAAGACACCTGGCTCTAGATATCTAGACGGCGACCCCGATGTATTTGGTCTCGAGGAACTCGTCGATACCGGTGGTCCCGCCCTCGCGTCCGAGCCCGGATTCCTTCACGCCGCCGAACGGTGCGGCCGGGTTCGACACCACACCCTGGTTCAGTCCGACCATGCCCGACTCCAGCGCCTCGCACACGCGGATGCCGCGCTTGAGGCTCTCGGTGTACACGTAGGCCACCAGCCCGTACGGAGTGTCGTTGGCGCGCTCGACGGCCTCGGCCTCGGTCTCGAACGTGCTGATCGCGGCGACGGGGCCGAAGATCTCGTTGTGGCACATCTCGGCGTCGTCGGGGACGCCCGTCAGCACCGTCGCCGGGTAGAAGTTGCCCGGGCGGTCGAGCGCCTCGCCTCCGGTGAGCACGGTGGCGCCGCGGTCGATCGCGTCCGCGACGAGGCTGCTCACCTTGGCGACGGCGGCCTCGTCGATCAGCGGTCCGACGACGACGCCGTCCTCGGTGCCGCGCCCGACGGGCAGCGCCTCCATCCGCTGCGTGAGCTTGCGCGTGAATTCCTCGGCGACCGAACTGTGCACGAGGATGCGGTTGGCGGCCGTGCAGGCCTGGCCGATGTTGCGCATCTTCGCGGCCATCGCGCCGTCGACGGCATCGTCGAGATTCGCGTCGTCGAACACGAGGAACGGCGCATTGCCGCCGAGTTCCATGGACGTGCGCATCACGGTGCGGGCGCACAGTTCCAGCAGATGCTTCCCGACCTTGGTCGACCCGGTGAACGACAGCTTGCGGGCCCGGCCGTCGAGGATGAGGGGAGTGATGACCTCGTCGGGGCTGGACGTGGTGACGACGTTGACGACGCCGTCCGGCAGTCCGGCCTCGGTGAGGATGTCGGCGAGCGCCAGGATCGACAGCGGCGTCTGGGCGGCCGGTTTGATGACGGACGTGCATCCGGCGGCGATCGCGGGCCCGATCTTGCGGGTGCCCATCGCCATCGGGAAGTTCCACGGGGTGATGAGCAGGCTCGGCCCGACGGGCTGTTTGGTGACGAGGAATCGCGATCCGCCGCCCGGCGCCGTCGTGTAACCGCCGTCGATGCGGACGGCTTCCTCCGCGAACCAGCGGAAGAATTCTGCGGCATAGGCGATTTCACCACGCGCCTCGGCGAGCGGCTTGCCCATCTCGAGTGTCATGACGAGCGCGAGCCGGTCGACGTTCTCGAGCAGCAGACGGTGCGCGTTCATGAGGATGGTGCTGCGTTCGCGGGGCGTGGTGGCCGCCCACGACGGTTGCGCCGCCACCGCGGCGTCGAGCGCCTCGCGGGCCTCCGTGGCGTCGGCGTCGGCGACCGTGCACAGGAGTTGTCCGGTGGACGGGTCGTGGACCGGCATGGTGCGTGCACTGTCGCGCCACTTGCCGCCGATGAACAGGCCGGTCTGCACCGATCCGATTGCTGCGTCCTCGAGCATGATTTTTCCCCGTTCTCCGTTGCCGTAGGGACGCCCCCATGTTATACATATTGTCAACAATCTGACAATGCACTTTGCCGACATCCGACGGCATCTACGCGTGGGAGGGTTACCCGTGACTCGGCTATCTCCACTGCTCGCTCAGGCCACACCCGTGACGGTCGATCACGGTGAAGGTTGTTACCTCTACGGCACCGACGGCCGCCGCTATCTCGACTTCACCGCGGGCATCGGCGTCACCAGTACCGGGCACTGCCACCCGCACGTCGTCGAGGCCGCCCGCAGGCAGGTCGGCTCCCTGATCCACGGCCAATACACCACGGTCATGCACCAGCCGATGCTCGAACTCGTCGACCGCCTGGGGTCGGTGCTGCCCGAAGGACTCGACTCGCTGTTCTTCGCGAACTCCGGCAGCGAGGCCGTGGAGGCGTCGCTGCGACTGTCCCGGCAGGCGACCGGCAGGCCCAACGTGATCGTCTTCCACGGCGGATTCCACGGACGCACCGTCGCGACGGCGACGATGACCACGTCCGGCACCCGGTTCTCGGCCGGCTTCAGCCCGCTGATGGGCGGTGTGCACGTGGCACCGTTCCCCAACGCGTACCGCTACGGCTGGTCCGAGGAGGAGGCCACCGCGTTCGCGCTCAGGGAACTCGACTACATCTTCGCGACGCTCACCGCGCCGAACGAGACGGCCGCGTTCGTCGTCGAACCGGTTCTCGGCGAGGGCGGGTACGTGCCCGGCAACACCGCGTTCTTCCAGGGGCTCCGCGAGCGCGCCGACCGCTACGGCATCCTGCTCGTCATCGACGAGATCCAGACCGGGTTCGGTCGCACCGGCAAGTTCTTCGGGCACCAGCACTTCGACGTCCGCCCCGACATCATCACCATCGCCAAGGGTCTGGCCAGCGGCTTCCCACTGTCGGGCATCGCGGCGTCCGAGGAGCTGATGTCCAAGGGCTGGCCGGGGTCGCAGGGCGGAACCTACGGCGGCAACGCCGTCTCCTGCGCGGCCGCGATCGCAACACTCGAGGTCATCGAGAAGGAAGACCTCGTCGCCAACGCCGCCGCCCGGGGCGCGCAGTTGCTCGACGGTGCCCGCCGGAACGCCATCGACGGGATCGGCGACGTCCGCGGCCTCGGACTGCTCGTGGGCAGCGAGTTCACCGCTGCCGACGGCACCGCCGACCGTGCGAAAGCGGCTGCGGCGCAGCAACTGGCAGCGAAGAAGGGGTTGCTGCTGTTGACCTGCGGCGCCCACATGAACGTGGTACGGATGATTCCACCGCTCATCGTGACGGCAGACCAGATCGAGGACGCCCTGAAGATCTGGTCCGAGGTACTCGACGAAGTGTGACCAGCACCCGTGAGTACTTGTTAACCGCGGGCGGTTAAGAAGTACTCACGGGCTCCGAAGGAGGACCTGTGGCTCGCTACATCACCATCACACTGGACAAGCGCGGCGTGACGTGCCGCGCCCGGCTTCTCGACGAGGACGCACCGCTCACGTGCGACGCGGTGTGGGACGTCCTTCCACAGAGCGGCGACGCGTACCACGCCAAGTACGCGCGCAACGAGGTGTACACGCTGATCCCGCGGATCACGGCGGCACCGCGGCGGGAAAATCCCACCGTCACACCGATTCCCGGTGACGTGTGCCTGTTCGACTTCGAGCCCTGGGAGATCGGCAACTCCGCCTACGGGTACGAACCCGGCTCCGAGGCGCACGCCGCACAGGGCGCCACCGACCTCGCGATCTTCTACGGCCGCAACAACCTGTTGCTCAATGGCGACGTCGGCTGGGTGCCCGGCAACGTGTTCGCCGCCATCGAGGAGGGGCTGCCGGAACTGGCGGCCGCGTGCAACGACCTCTGGATGCGCGGGGTCGAGGGCGAGACGATGAGCTTCGCGCGCGCCTGACTCGACCGGTCCAGAGTGTGCGTGATGGCCCTCGACGACGTTCGGGGGCATCCGCCACCATCGGACGGTATGAAGCTGGACATCCATCAGATCGACGCATTCGCCGCCGGACCGTTCGAGGGCAACCCGGCGGCGATCATGCCGCTGACCGACTGGCTGGACGACGCGGTTCTCCAGCAACTCGCCGAAGAAAACAATCTGTCCGAGACGGCGTTCTACACCGCCCGCCTTCCCGCGGATGCGACGCCTCACGACCGGGCACATCCGGCGTATCACCTGCGGTGGTTCACGCCGGCGGTCGAGGTTGATCTGTGCGGTCATGCGACGCTCGCCGCCGCCGCGCAGATCCTCGAGGACGTGCACCCGGACGCCGACCGGATCCAGTTCTGGACGCGCAGCGGCTGGCTGACCGTCGACCGCGGACCGGACGCCACGCTGGTGATGGATTTTCCGGCCGAGGCGCCGGTGCCGACCGCCGCCGATCCTCGGATCGTCGCAGCACTCGGCATCCCGGTGCAGGAGTGCCTGGAGGCCACCGACCTCGTGTTCGTCGCGGAATCCGAACACGACATCGCGTCGATGACCCCCGACTTCACCGTGATCAGCCCGCTGAAGGTGCGCGGCGTCGTCGTCACCGCGGCATCGGACGCGGACGGGGTCGACTTCGTGTCGCGCTGGTTCGGTGCCGCGGCCGGCGTGAAGGAAGACCCGGTGACCGGTTCCGCGCACTCGCAGATCGCGCCGTACTGGGCTGCCACGCTGGGGCGTGGCAACCTCGTCGGACGGCAACTGTCGGCGCGCGGCGGAACCGTTCACTGCGACGTGCGCGGCGACCGCGTCCACCTGTCCGGGGCGTACCGGCGGTACCTCAGAGGAACCGTCGAGTTCTAGCTCTGGCTGAAGACCTCCGCGTACAGCGTCTCGATCTGCTCGGCGGTGGGCGCGACCGGGTTGTTGCCGGGCGATCCGGACGCCAGCGCCTGCTCTGCCATCAACGGAATGAGGCCGTCCCAGGCGTCGCGGTCGATCCTGTATTCGAGCGGGGTCGGCACCTTCAGATCGTGGCACAGGGTGCTCAGCGTCTCGACGAGGAACTGCGCGGCCACGGAGTCGCCTGCCGATTCCGACGCGGCGCCGAACGCCCGCGCGCAGTCGGCGTAGCGGCTCTCCGCGCCCTGTACGGAGAACGCTGTGATCGCGGGAAGCAGCATGGCATTCGACAGCCCGTGTGCGACATGGAAATGCGCACCGATCGGCCGGCTCATCCCGTGGACCAGCGCCACACTCGAGTTGGAGAACGCCATGCCGGCCTGGGTGGACGCGACCATCATCGCTTCCCGCGCGGTGCGATTCTCACCGTCCGCGTAGGCCGTGCGGATGTGCTTGCCGATGGTGCGGATCGCGGCGAGAGCGAGTCCGTCGGTGAACGGCTGGGCCTTCTTGCTGACATACGCCTCGATGGCATGGGTGAGGGCATCGATTCCGGTGTCGGCGGTCAGTCGCGGCGGCATCGACATCGTGAGTTCGAAATCCACGATCGCGGCGATCGGCAGGAACGACAGCCCGGGGCACAGCATCTTCTCGTCGGACGCGCTGTCGCTGATAACGGTGAACTGCGTCGCCTCGGAGCCGCTGCCTGCGGTGGTCGGGATCGCGATGATCGGCAGCGCCTTCCCGGTGTACACGTGCGGTGCCTTGTACGAGCGCATCTCGCCGCCGTTCGCGGACAGCACGGCCAGCGCCTTCGCGGTGTCCATCGGACTGCCGCCGCCGAACCCGATCACCGAATCCGCCCGGTGTTCGGCGACGATCCTCAGCCCGTCCGCCAGGGAATCGGTGGTGGGGTCGGGCACCGTGCCGTCGAACAGGGCCGGGTCCTTGCCCGCCGACCGGAGGAGGGCCATCACCCGGTCGGCTGCACCGGTGCCGACGAGGTAGGAGTCGGTGACGAGGACCGGTCTCTGCAGACCCAATTGGTCGACGACCGAGCCGATCTCGTCGACTGCTCCGGCCCCGATCCTGGCGAAACGGGGGAGTGAGAGGTGTGCGCTCATGGGAGAGGTTCCTTACGCGTTCTGGGGGAATCCGAGGTTGAGGCCGCCGTGGCTGGGGTCGAGCCAGCGGGTGGTGACGACTTTGCCGCGGGTGAAGAAGTGGACGCCTTCGGCGCCGTGGGCGTGGGTGTCGCCGAACAGGGAGTTCTTCCAGCCACCGAAGGAGTAGTAAGCCATCGGGACCGGGATCGGGACGTTGATGCCGACCATGCCGACCTCGACCTCGTTCTGGAACCGGCGGGCGGCGCCGCCGTCGTTGGTGAAGATGGCGGTGCCGTTGCCGAA
>NZ_JBHUSF010000227.1:0-14898 GCF_042673295.1 Rhodococcus sp. NPDC057014 | reverse complement strand
GCGAAAAGGGCGGCCGTCTAGTAGAACTGGGCGCCGGGTACGGCGACGGGATCGCTGCGGACCTCGGCGGTGTTGGTCTCGCGGAGCTTCCACGCGCAGAGGAACGTCACCAGCCCCATCAGCACAACGAAGACGGCGACGAACGTGGTGGTCCCGGTCTTGGCGATCAGCGCGGTCATGATGAACGGGGTGCCGCCGCTCACCGTGATCGCCGCCAGCTGATACGCCAGCGAGGCGGCGGAATACCGGACGTTGGGAGCGAACAACTCACCCATGTACGCGGCGATCGGCCCGTACGTCATGGACTGGAAGACGCTGCCGACCGTGACGGCAATGAAGAACAGCACCAGGTTCCGGGTGTTGATCAGCCAGAAGTACGGGAACGCCCACACGATGATCATCGCCGCGCCGATCAGGATCATCGGCCTGCGCCCGATCTTGTCGGACATGTGCCCGGACCACAGCACCACACCGACCGTGAGCGCCGCGCTGAGCAGGGAGATCGCGAGCAGGTCGTTGCGCTTCATTCCCAGTTCCGCGGTGCCGTAACTGAGCACCCCGGCGATGGAGATGTAGAACAGCGAGTTGGTGGCCGCGAGCAGTCCGCAGCCGAGCAGGATCGTGCGCCAGTGTTCCCTGATCGCCTGGGTCAGCGGTGCGCGGACGACGGTCTCGTTCTTCTTCTGCGCCTGTTCCTGAAGGTCCCGGAACTCGGGGGTGTCCTCGACCTTGGTCTGGATGTAGAGCACGACCGGGAACAGCAGTGCGCTGGCGAAGAACGGGATCCGCCAGCCCCAGCTGAGGAACGCCTCGTTCGAGATCGCCGCGGTGGCGCCGAGGAACACGAGGTTGCCGAGCAGGACACCGAACGAGACACCCATCTGCCCGAAGGTGCCGGAGAACCCCCGGCGCTTGGGACTGGCCGATTCGGTCAGCAGCAGCACGATGCCACCCCACTGGCCGCCGCACGCGAGGCCCTGGACGAATCGCAGGACCACCAGCAGGATCGGGGCCGCGACACCGATGGTCGCGGCGCCGGGCAGGCAGCCGATCAGGAACGTCGCCAGCCCCATGAACAGCAGGCAGGTCACGACCGCCGGTTTGCGGCCGTACTTGTCGCCGAAGTGACCGGCGACCAGGCCGCCCAGCGGGCGGGCGACGAAGCCTGCCCAGAAGGTGCTGAACGAGAGCAGGGTGCCCACCAACGCCGACGAGCCGGGGAAGAAGACGTGGGGAAAGACCAGTGCCGCAGCGGTTCCGTACAGGAAGAAGTCGTACCACTCGATCGAGCTGCCGACCAGTCCCGCCGCAAGCAGTTTCCGATGTGCACGCGTGCGTGAGACGGCCGTGTCGCCGGCCGCGTCCTTACTCGGCTGCACCGCGGATGAAGTCATCCGATCACTCCTCGAGATAGGTCTACGGGTGGATGTGGGATCGCGATTTTTCAGAACATGACGCCAACTTCAAGTCAGTGAGCGCTTGCTTAGTGTGTTTGAATAGAGGTGTGATGTCAATCACTCGAGGAGATTGATCTTGCCGAATCCCGCCGGTGCGGACGAAGCTCGATGCGGCGGAGAGGACCACCCATGACCGAACTGCGAGATGACGTGTTCGCGACCGAGGAGCCGGGCCCCGGTCCGCTCACATCCGAGGAGCGCCTGCTCCGCGCGGCGACGACGCTGTTCTCCGACAAGGGTTTCGAAGCCACGCGCACGCGGGACATCTCCACCACGGCCGGAATGAGCCCGTCCGCGATGTACGTGCACTTTCCGTCCAAGGAGGATCTGCTCTTCCAACTGGTCCGCCGGTCGAACGAACGCGCCCTCGCGCTGGTGCTCAGCGCGGTCGCGCCGTTCACCGACCCGGTCGATCGCGTCCGGGCACTGGTCCGCGAGTTCAGCATCATGCACGCCCGGAATTTTCGGCGGGCGCGCATCGCCCAGTACGAGAGCAGGCATCTCAGTACCGAACACCGCGAGACGGTGGCCGAGACCCGGCTCCAGATCCGGGTCGCCGCGATGCGCGAGGTGCAGAACGGGCTCGATCAGGGTGTGTTCCTCATTCCCGACCCCCGCGTCGCCGTTCTGGCGATCATGTCCCTCGCGGTGGACATCTGCCGCTGGTACAGCCCCGACGGCGAATTCACGCCGGAGGAACTGGGTGACATCAACGCCGATCTCGTTCTGCGCATCCTCCACGCGCCCGGCTACTGACGGCCCTCAGCCCCGGTCGGGGACGCGCAGAGCGTTCGTCCACATCCGTGCGAGCCCGGCGTTCAGTTCGTCGAACGAGAGTGTTCGCCGCTCGCTCGGCGGTCCGACGAAATAACCGTAGGCCATTCTCCCGACCATGGCGGACAACGCCTTCGACGTCAGCATCGGGTCGAGCGACGCGTCGGCGAGACCCCGAGCCTGCAGATCGGCGATCGCCCGCGCGTTGCGCAGGTAGAACGTCTCGTCCCGCGAGCGCTCCAGGTCACGGAATGCGGGGTCGACGTGCGCGACCTGCTCGAGCAGGGCCAGCAGACGTGCATTCCGGCGGCACGCGTGCAGGTATGCTCGGATGCTCGCCTCTACGACCGCGTGCACGTCGTCCTCGTCCTCGACCCGCCCCATCCCGGGATGCAGCAGGTCGTTCTGCGTCACCTCCACGACCGCCGCGAACACTTCCTCCTTGCCGGCGAAGTAGGTGTAGAAGGAGCCGGTCGAGAGTCCGGCCTCTTTGCTGATGTCGACGAGGCGGGCGTCGAGGTATCCCTCGCGCTCGAACACCACCCGGGCCGCGGCGACGAGGCGATCACGGGTGCGGACGCCCCGGGCGGTGACCGGTGGTGTGGGTGCGGTTCGCGGGCGCGACATGCCATTCGCCTCTCCGGGTGCGACCGTCGTCATACCCCCAGGGCTCAGCGTAGGGCCAACTTGAACCTGACGTCAACATTCACTGCGGTGAGTCACCACCACCGGCCGCGGCCTGGATCGGCGCCATGTCGAAGTAGTCGCGCCACGTGGTGATCTTGCCGCCGGTGATCTCGAAGACGCCGACGACCGGCAGTTCGACGACAATGCCGTTGAGGGTGAACACGTCGATCCGCTCATTCATCACCACCCCGCTCGACTCCTCGGCGTTGGGGCTCTGGCCGCCGTCGGTGACCTGCCGGTGCACCCGGAAGTCGATGCCGCCGAAGGCTGCGATGAAGCCGGCGATGAACTCGCGGATCGCGTCACGCCCGGTGACGGGTTCCATCGGAATGTTGTGATAAACAGCGTCTTCCGCGAAATATTCGGCGATCTTCGCCGGATCGGGCTCGATCCACTCGGCGCAGAATTGGGTGACCAGCTGGTCCGGTGTCATCGGTTCTCCCTCTCGATCGCGACCGGTTCGATGATGGCCATGACGGACTGGATCGCCCCGGCCGGGATGTCGAAATGCTCCGTGATCCGGACCGACGTCACCTCGGTGGGTGTCGCCCCGAGGTCGAGCACGAACCGGGCCACCACGTTGTCGCCCCATTCGTGGAAGGAGAGTTCGCGCACGGCCTGGATGGCCTGGTACTGCAGTCCGTTCTCGAGCTCGTCCCGGATGAACGCCCCCGATTCGCCCGTGTGCTGCCCGTTCTCCACCCGCCACGCGTTGTCCGCGAGACGCACCTTGGTGGCGTCGTGACTGACCAGTGCGTCGATGTATGTCCTTGCCATCGCGACGCGTCCGCTGTCGGCCGTGTCGGTGGCATGTTTCGCGATCGCCGCAAGCAGGGGCGCGGCGAGTTCCGGCCGGCAGATCAGCAGGTCCGGTAGGTAGGGGTGGGATTCGTTGTAGTCCAACGGGGTTCCGTCGATCCGCGAGCAGTGCAGGCCCGCGGCCACGGCGACGCCGACAGGGGCCGCGGAATCCCATTCCCACTGCCCGCCCGCGTGGATGTACGCGTCGACGTCTCCGCGGAGCACCGCCATCGCCTTCGCGCCCGCCGAACCCATGGTGGAGACCTCGGCACCGATGTCCGTCGCGACGGCGTCGACGAACGCGGGCGGCCTGCTGGCGGACACGACGATCCGCGGGCGGGCAGGCAGCTGTTCGGCATGGACCGCGTGACTGTCGTCGTCGCTGGCGTACACGGCGCCCAGTGCCGGTTGCGCGACCGCGGCCGCCGTGATGCCGCGACCGCGTTCCCACAGCGCGACGTGCACCGCCCAGTCCGAGTGCCCGGGTAGTCCGTACTCCTTGGAACCGTCGAGAGGGTCGATGATCCACACCCGCGACCGCTCCAGCCGGGACCGGTCGTCGGCCGACTCCTCGGAGAGGATCGCGTCTTCGGGTCGCTCCGCCGCGAGTTTGCCGAGGATGAACGCATCGGCGGCGATGTCGCCGCGCCTGCCGAGTTCACGACCGTCGGCCGATCCCAGTCCCGCGGTGCGGATGTCCAGCAGCAGGGCGCCGGCACCGGAGGCGATGTCGGCCGCGAGTCGTGCGTCAGTGATCACGTGTCAACAATTCCATAATTCTCGCGGCTTGTTCGGTCGGCGTGCCGTCCTCGGGCCGGAGCACGAGTTCGGCGTTCTCGGGCGCCTCGTACGGGTCGTCGACCCCGGTGAATCCCGTGATCTCCCCGGCGCGGGCCTTCGCGTACATGCCCTTGGGGTCGCGCGCCTCGCACTGGTCCACCGGCGTGTCGACGAACACCTCGACGAAGTCGAGCCCGGCAGCCCGGTGCTGTTCCCGGACCCGGTCCCGGTCCTCGCGGTACGGGCTGATCAGCGACGCGATCGCGACCACCCCCGAGTCGGCCAGCAGTTGCGCGACGGCGCCGACGCGGCGCACGTTCTCGGCGCGGTCCTGCGCGCTGAACCCGAGGTCGGCGTTGAGGCCGTGCCGCAGATTGTCGCCGTCGAGCCGGTAGGCTGGCACCCCGGACGCGACCAGGCGGCGCTCGAGTTCCACCGCGACCGTCGACTTTCCCGACGCCGACAGTCCGGTCAGCCAGACGGTGCGACCGCGTGTCGCCCGTTCCTCCCGCGACACGGCCGCCGCGTGCCACACCACCTTCGACCGCGACAGCGTCGGCCCGGTGATCATGCCGGCGGCGACCGTGTTGTGGGTCGACTCGTCGACGAGGATGAAACTGCCCGTCACGTGGTTGCGGCGGTACGGGTCGAACATCAGCGGCTGCGAGGTTCTCAGCTGCACACGGCCGATCTCGTTGAGCGACAGCGACTGCGCGGACTCGTCGCGGTGCAGGGTGTTCACGTCCAGCCGGTAGTCGAGCCGCGCGATCGACGCCCTGGTGGCACGGGTGGTGTGCAGCAGCGTGTACCGGGCATCCGGTGTCAGCGCCGACTGTTCACTGAACCAGCAGACCATCGCGTCGAGTTCCTGCCCGACGAGCGGGCGGTTGTTGGGACGGCACAACACGTCTCCACGGCTCACGTCCAACTGATCTGCGAGTTGCACGCACACCGCCGACGAGGCGAACGCCTCGTCGAGGCGGGTTCCGCCGGGACCCCAGATGGCACTGACGGTGGACGTGAATCCCGACGGCAGCGCCACCACCTCGTCGCCCGGCTTGAACACCCCGCTGGCGACCGTCCCCGCGTAGCCGCGGAAATCGTGCAACACCGAATCGGTCTGGCGCTGCGGCCGGACCACGTACTGCACCGGGAACCGCGCGTCGATCAGGTTGCGGTCGGACGCCACGTGCACCTGCTCGAGGTAGTGCAGCAGCGACGCCCCCTCGTACCAGGGCATGTTGGCGGTACGTTGCGCGATGTTGTCGCCGCGCAGTGCCGACACCGGGATGAACGTGAGGTCGTGGACCTCGAGTTTGATCGCGAACTGCCGGAATTCCTCCTTGATCTCCTCGAACCGTTCCTCGGACCACCCGACGAGATCCATCTTGTTGACGCACAGCACGAGGTGCGGAATTCCGAGA
The DNA here is from genome assembly GCF_042673295.1 of Rhodococcus sp. NPDC057014. Taxonomy (NCBI): domain Bacteria; kingdom Bacillati; phylum Actinomycetota; class Actinomycetes; order Mycobacteriales; family Nocardiaceae; genus Rhodococcus; species Rhodococcus sp. NPDC057014. The sequence goes on along the minus strand of NZ_JBHUSF010000227.1, from coordinate 8,975 downwards.
AGGCTGGCGATGAAGGCGTGCCGACGGGTCTGCTCGAGGATCCCCTTACGGGCGTCGACGAGGATCAGGGCCAGGTCGGCGGTCGACGCGCCGGTCACCATGTTCCGCGTGTACTGCTCGTGGCCCGGGGTGTCGGCGATGATGAACTTGCGGTGCGGTGTGGCGAAATAGCGGTGCGCGACGTCGATGGTGATGCCCTGCTCGCGTTCGGCGCGCAGGCCGTCGGTGAGCAGAGCCAGGTTCGCGTGTTCGTCGCCCCGTTCGCGGCTGGTGCGCTCGACCGCCTCGAGCTGATCCTCGAAGATCGCCTTGGAGTCGTAGAGCAGCCGGCCGATGAGGGTGGACTTGCCGTCGTCGACGCTGCCCGCGGTCGCGACCCGGAGTAACTGCGGCATCAGAAGTACCCTTCCTTCTTGCGGTCTTCCATGCCGGCCTCGGAGATCCGGTCGTCCGCCCGGGTCGCCCCGCGCTCGGTCAGCCTGCTCGCGGCGACCTCGGTGACGACGGCCGCGGGGCTGGTTGCCGACGATTCGACGCAGCCGGTGCATGTGGCGTCGCCGACGGTCCGGAAGCGGACGAGGGCCTCGTACGGTTCGTCACCGGGGAGCAGAGTCAGGAACCGGGTGTGCGCCAACAGCATTCCGTCGCGGGGCACGACCTCCCTGCGGTGCGCGTAGTACAGGGACGGGAGCTCGATCCCCTCCTCGCCGATGTACTGCCAGATGTCGAGTTCGGTCCAGTTGGACAGCGGGAACACCCGGATGTGCTCCCCCGTGCGGTGCCTGCCGTTGTACAGGCTCCACAGTTCCGGGCGCTGCGCCCGCGGATCCCACTGCCCGAACTCGTCCCGGAAGCTGAACACCCGCTCCTTCGCGCGGGCCTTCTCCTCGTCGCGCCGGGCGCCGCCGAAGACGGCGTCGAACCCGTGGTCGCGGATGCCGCGCAACAGCGCCGTGGTCTGGAGCCGGTTGCGGCTGGCCCGCGGCCCCGAATCCTCGCTGACGCGACCGGCATCGATGTCGTCCTGCACGCTGGACACCACCATCCGCAGGCCGAGGCGGTCGACGGTCCGGTCGCGGAACTCGAGGACCTCGTCGAAGTTGTGCCCGGTATCGACGTGCATGACGGCGAACGGGAGAGGCGCGGGCCAGAACGCCTTGGCGGCCACGTGGAGCATCACCACCGAGTCCTTGCCGCCGGAGAACAGCAGGACCGGTCGCTCGAATGTGGCGGCCACTTCTCGAAAGATGTGCACGGCTTCGGCTTCGAGCGCGCCGAGGTGGGACAACTCGTACACGGGCGGTGCGGTCATGGGCGACTCCTCGTCGCGAGTGCCTTTACCGGTCACTGTTCCATATTTGGACCAGCCCGGTCGAAAATAAATGCACCTCCGAGAATAGAACGTGTTTCAGATTGCGGTCAATGCCCGCCCCTCGTCACCGCGGCCGGCGGCCACCCACCTCCGTCGTGATCGCGTCCGCGGCCGCGGCGAGGGCCTTGCCCCGCCGCGCGATCTCGGACGGCGCGAGTTCGGCACCCACGTAGAGCGTGAGGACCATGGCCTGGTGACCCTCGGCGTCGTACGTCGGCGCCGCGATGAGGCTGACGGGGTGCGGCGACGCGGGGTCCGCGCGCTCGGCGTCCAGGTACACCCGCTCCCCCAGGCTGGACACCATCTCGCCGAGCACGTCGCGCAACTCGGGCGGCAGGTCGTGCGCGGCGACCCCGGCCATGAGCGTGTGCAGGCGCTGCCCGACCGGGGTGAGCGTCTCCACGAGATACCCGGTGCGCGAGCACTCCTCCACCACGATGCGCAACCGTTCCCGGTCGAGACGAACCGGCAGTGTGGGCTCACGCCGCAGCCACGACTGCAAGGCGTCGTCGCCGTCCCACAGCACGTACATCAACCCGACGGGCGGCGCGAACGGGTACATCTCCCCCACCTTGGCGGCCGCGCGCATCCCCGGCGGACTGGTCAGCTCGAGGACGGCGATGCGGTCGCCGACCACCGCCGACGCCGTGCACGTGGTCCGGAACTCGTCACTGAGCACGACGAGATGCCTGCGCGCCACCGGTCCGGCCGCGAACCCCTGCTGGGCCGCGCGGCCCGCCGCGATGAGCGCGGGTCCGAGGCCGTACGTCTTCGTCGCCGGATCACGGACGAGGTAGCCGCCGCGGGCCAGTTCGGTGAGGATCCCCAGGCACGTCGGCTTGCTGATGTCGAGTTGCCGGGCCAACTCGGACAGCCCGAATCGGTGTTCCTTGCGGGCCACCAGGAAGTCGAGCACCTGCACCACCCGTTCGGTCGGCGGCGACCGCCGGCCGTGCGCCCGGTCGGGCATCTCGTCCTCGCGCCCCATTGACCACTCCTTAGAACACGTTCTATTGTCGGTTCATCAATGTTCTACCACGCAGGTACATATTTGTACCACCCCCTCGTGAGGAGCACGGTGTGCTGACCGACCCATTCGCCGACGCCATGGCCGAGGCCGAGAAACTGATCGAGAGCGCCCCCCACATCCGCACCGAACAGGACCTACTGGAGGGCTACCAGTACCTCGCAGGCGGCATCCTCGCCACGACACACGCGGCCTGGGCCACCGAACGGTCGCACCCGACGTTCATCTCGGGCACCGGCCCGTACATGAAGATGGGCCTCGACAACCCGGACACCCTCTACTTCGGCGCGCGGATCGACGACGACGTCGAATACGTGGTCACCGGCCTGCGCGGCACCACGGCGGACCTCAGCTTCCAGGTGCTGAGCGGAAACTACACGGCCACACACGTTCCCGGCAGCGTCACCGCATTCGACGACCGCGAGATCGACATCGCGCCCGACGGATCGTTCGAGGTGCGGTTCGGCCCGGATGAGAGCGCGGGCAGGCGCAACTACTTCACCCTCGCGCCGGGTTCGTCGCAACTGGTGGTCCGGGAGGTGTACAGCGAGTGGGGTCAGCGGCGCGGCACCATTCGCATCGCCAGGGCAGATACGGTCGGCACCGCCCCGGGTCCGCTCACCCGCGAGACCGTCGAAAAGCGGTACGCGCGTGCGGGCAAGGCCCTCGTCGCGCGGGTGAAGACGTGGCTGCAATTCCCGGAGTGGTTCTACCTGAACCTGCCGGTGAACACGATGACCGAGCCGCGGCTCACTCCGGGCGGTCTCGCCACCCAGTACTCGTCCGTCGGGCACTACGAACTCGCCGAGGACGAAGCCGTCGTCATCACCGTCCCCAAAGCCGACGTGCCCTACCAGGGTTTTCAGCTCGGCAGCATGTGGTACATCTCCCTCGACTACGTCAACCACCAGACGTCGCTGAACGTCGCGCAGTCGCAGGTGGATCCCGACGACCACATCCGTCTCGTCGTGTGCGAGCGCAATCCCGGCATCACGAACTGGATCGCCACCGTCGGGCACCTCCGCGGCTACCTGCAGTTCCGCTGGCAGCGCGTCTCCCGCGAACTGACCCCGGACGACGGTCCGCGGGTCGAGGTCGTGAAGTTCGACGAGATCCACCGAACACTGCCGTACTACGACTCCAACAAGATCTCCCCCGAGGACTTCGCTGCGCGCATCGCCGCACGCCAAGCCGCGGTGGCCGACCGGATGCTGGGATGACCGCCATGACTACTCCACAACTGCTGCAGGACAAGGTCGTCGTCATCTCCGGCGTCGGACCGGCCCTGGGCCGTACCCTCGCCGTCCGCTGCGCAGCCGCCGGCGCCGACGTGGTGCTGGCCGCCCGGACAGCGTCGCGCCTCGACGAAGTGGCCAAGGAGATCATCGCCGTCGGCCGGCGCGCGGTGACCGTCCCGACCGACATCACGGATCAGGCCTCGGCCGAGAACCTGGTGTCCGCGGCCGTCGACGCGTACGGCACGGTCGACGTGCTGATCAACAACGCATTCTCGGTTCCGTCGATGAAACCGCTGGCCCGCACGGAGTTCGACCACATCCGCAGCAGTTTCGAGCTGACCGTGCTCGGGGCGTTGCGGCTGACCCAGCTGTTCACCCCCGCACTCGCCGAGGCGAACGGCGCGGTGGTGAACATCAACTCGATGGTGCTGCGGCATTCCCAGGAACGGTACGGCAGCTACAAGATGGCCAAATCCGCCCTGCTCGCGACGTCGCAGTCGCTCGCCACGGAACTGGGACCACAGGGCATCCGCGTCAACTCCGTTGCTCCCGGCTACATCTGGGGAGACACGTTGAAGCAGTATTTCACGCACCAGGCCGAGAAGTACGGGACGACCGTCGAGCAGATCTACGAGCACACCGCCGCGAACACCGATCTGAAGAGGCTCCCCACGACCGAGGAGGTCGCCGACGCCGTGATCTTCCTGGCCTCCCCGTTGGCGAGCGGCGTGACCGGCCAGTGCCTCGACGTCAACTGCGGCGAATTCCACCACTAGCGAACAGGACCGGAGCATCATGAGCGAGCGCACCACGGTCGGCACGGTCGAGGACCTGCACGCCTCGGCCACCCGGCTGACCGGTCTCACCGACTTCGGTGGGGACGACTACACCGAAGCCCTCGGCGTCCTGCTGGATTCGTATCACACCGACGAGCAACTGACACCGCTCGGCAGCAAGGCGTCCCGGGTGTTCCTCCGCGGCGCTCTGGTGGCCCGGCTGCTGAGCGAGGCGGCGTGGAAGCAGAACCCCGAGCACGCGGACGTGCGGATCGAGCGGCCCATCTTCGTGACCGGCCTCCCCCGCACGGGGACGACCGCGCTGCACCGGTTGCTCACCGCAGACCCGTCGCATCAAGGGCTGGAGATGTGGCTGACCGAGATGCCGCAACCCCGGCCGCCGCGTGAGACGTGGGAATCGAATCCGGTGTTCCAGAAGATCGAGGAGGGATTCAGCCGACACCACATCGAACGCCCCGAGTTCATGGGCGTCCACTACATGTCGGCGAGCGAGGTCGAGGAGTGCTGGCAACTGCTGCGGCAGACGTTCAAGTCGATCTCCTACGAGTGCCTGGCGTCGCTCCCGACGTATTCCCGCTGGCTCGAACATCAGGACTGGACCAACGCCTATCAGCGGCACAAGAAGAACCTGCAGCTGATCGGACTGCCCGACCGGGACCGCCGCTGGGTGCTCAAGAACCCCAGTCACCTGTTCGCGCTCGACGAACTGCTCGCGGTCTACCCGGACGCGCTGATCGTCCAGACCCACCGGCCGCCGCGCACGATCGTCCCGTCGGTGTGCAGCCTCGCGGAACAGGCGACGGAAGGGTGGTCGGAAAAGTTCCGGGGCAGCGTCATCGGCGAGAGCCAGCTCGAACTGTGGGCCCGGGGGCTCGAACAGTTCACCGCGGCCCGCGCCCGGCACGACCCCGCCCAGTTCGTCGACGTCGACTACCGGGATTTCGTGGCCGATCCGCTCGGCACCGTCGAGGGGGTCTACACGCACTTCGGGCTCGATCTCGGTGGGCCCGCCCGGGCGGCGATGGAGGCGATGCACGCCGAGAGCCGCAGCGGCGACCGCCGCCCCTCGCACAAGTACACGCTCGAGGAGTTCGGGCTGACGGCCGAGCAGGTGGACGAGAGATTCGCCGATTACCAGTTCAGCGCGTCCAGCTGACCGGATAGTCGAGGATCGACGACGCCGCCCGCGCCGCGATCAGCGGCCTGGGCGACAGCGGCAGGTGGACGACCGGGGGAAGCGGCGGCTCGGGTTCGGGTTCGGGTCGGGGATCCGGTTCGGCTTCCGGTTCCGGCGACCACGTCGTACCGCTGCCCAGGTCGAGCGCGTCGAGCAGCGGTATCAACTCGGCGGCGATCCGGTCGCCCACCTCGGTGAACGCCGACTCGGCCAGACCCACCGGGTCGCTGATGTTCGGCTCCTCGACCGTCCCGTAGTCCCGGCGGGCAACCGCGAGTTCGGCGACGGTGCGGGCCCCCGTTGCGGCGGCGATCCTGCGTGCCTCCCGCAGGGTGAACGTGCAGTGGCTCGTCCCGAGGAGCAGTTCCATCGAACGGTCACGGATCTGCTCGGTCATCGCCAGGACGAGGTCGGCGCGTTTGATCATCTCGGGATGCAGACGGCGCGCCCGGAAGCCGTCGGCGCTCGCACCGAGGCCCTCGATGACGCGGGCGGCGACGGGTTCGATCGGAAAGCCCACGAGGGCGCGGACGCCGGCGCTCTCCGCGGTGAGATGCGGCAGATCGTGGGCCAGCGCGTACGCGCGCGTCAGACGCTCTGCGATCGGCGAGCGGCAGACGTTTCCGCTACAGACGAACAGAACGTGCATGAGGGCACCCTAACCAGCGGCTCCGCCCACAAGCGAGCCCGATTCCACTGTCCGAGCGGTCTGTTCTTACAGTTCACCCGCGCGTGGTGGGTCGTTCACCCGCCGGACTCCTCACGGTCACCTCGATTCACTAACGCCCGGCACCCCGTCGTCTGCCCACAGCAGACAATGGGCGGCCCGGCGCCCGTGCGGCGGTAGTACTGGAGACATGACCACTGCCGCACTACCCGACCTGAACTACCGCGACCTGTTGGCGGACAGACTGTTTCGCCAGCGCACGATCCTCCTCACCGGCGAGGTGGACGACGCCATGGCCGAGCGCGCCTGCTCCGAACTGGTGCTGCTCGCCGCCGCCGACCCCAAACGCGACATCGTGCTGTATATCAATTCGCCGGGTGGTTCCGTCTTCGCCGGTCTGGCCATCTACGACACGATGAAACTCGTCCCCAACGACGTGGTGACCGTGGCCATGGGTTTCGCCGCCAGCATGGGCCAGGTGCTGCTGTGCTCGGGAACCCACGGCAAGCGGATCAGCCTGGCGCACAGCCGCATCATGATGCACCAGCCCTCGGCAGGAATCGGAGGCACCGCCGTCGACATCGCCATCCAGGCCGAGAGCCTCGAACGGATGAAGCGACAGTCGCAGGAGATCCTGGCCGCGGAGACGGGGCATCCGGTCGAGCAGATCGCCGAGGACAGCGACCGGGATCGGTGGTTCACCGCGGACGAGGCCCGCGACTACGGGATCGTCGACCGTGTCGTGTCTTCGTTCGCGGAGATCGCCCCGCACACCACCGCCCCGAGAATTGGATTGTGAAGCCATGTCCCAATACACCATTCCCCACGTCATCGAACGCACCCCGGCAGGCGAGCGGTCGTTCGACATCTTCAGCCGATTGCTGAACGAGCGGATCGTCTTCCTGGGCACGGAGATCGACGACGGCGTCGCCAATGTCGTGATGGCACAGCTGCTGCACCTGCAGGCGGACAGTTCCGATCTGGAGATCGGGCTGTACATCAACTCTCCCGGTGGTTCCACGACCGCGATGCTCGCCATCTACGACACGATGCAGTTCCTGCGCCCGACCATCGCCACCTACTGTATGGGGCAGGCCGCCTCCGCCGCGGCGGTTCTCCTGGCAGCGGGAACCACGGGCCACCGCCACGTCCTGGCGCATTCCCGGGTGCTGCTGCACCAGCCGTCGACGCAGGGCAACGGCACGATCTCCGACCTGGCGCTGCAGGCCGCCGAGATCATGCGGGTGCGTTCGCAGACCGAGGCGATTCTGAGCAAACACACCGGGCAGAGCGTCGAACGCCTGCGCCGGGACACGGACCGGGACCGCATCTTCACGGCTCAGGAGGCCATCGACTACGGCCTGGCCGACACGCTCGTCGCGGAGTGACTGCGAAGACTAGGCGGCGAGCAGGGTGGGCACCTGCCGGTTCGGGTTCCCGGTCGCCGAGTTCCGGTTCGCCGCACCGAGCCGGCGCCCGGACCGGAACAGCAGGTGCTCGACCGGGAGACCGAGGGCGCCGCACACGGCGCGCAGCATTTCGGAGGACGGCTCCTTCTTCCCGCGCTCGATCTCGGAGAGGTACTGCTTCGACATGCCGACGGCGGCAGCGACGTCCTCGAGGCTCCGGTCCTGGTCCCGGCGCGCCTCGCGGAGCACCCGTCCGTAGAGCTCACGCACCAGCGGCTCCTCCCGCGAACGCTCGGGGGCGGCCGTGACCAGCGTCAGTCTGCGCTGAGCTTCCATACCTCCGGAGTCTTCCAGACGACGCACCCGGACGCCGCGGCGTTCACCGACAGCGGACAGCCGATCAGTACCGCCCGACGGCGAGCGCGACGTTGTGCCCGCCGAAACCGATCGAATTGCTCAGTGCGTAGTCGATGCGCTGACGGCGGGGTGACCCGGCGACGACGTCCAGGTCGATCGCGGGGTCCTGATTGTCGAGGTTGAGTGTCGGCGGGACGACCTGTTCGCGCACCGTCAGGACCGTGAGGATCGCCTCGAGGGCTCCGACCGCGCCGATGGAATGCCCGAGTGCCGATTTCGGTGCGTACACCGACGCCTGTCCGGCGACGGCGGCGATCGCGATGGCCTCGGAGGCGTCGCCGACAGTCGTCGAGGTGGCGTGGGCGTTGACGTGATCGACGTCCGCGCCGATCAGTCCCGCCGTGTCGAGCGCCTTCCGCATGGCGCGCGCAATTCCGGCGCCCTGCGGATCAGGGGCGACGATATGGTAAGCGTCCGAGGTGATTCCGGCCCCCAGGATCCGGCCGTGGGTCTCCGCGCCGCGAGACCGGGCGTGCTCCTCGGATTCGAGCACGAGCACCGCGCCGGCCTCACCGAACACGAAACCGTCCCGGTCGCGGTCGAACGGCCGTGATGCCCGTGCGGGTTCGTCGTTGCGGGTGCTCATCGCGCGCATCATCGCGAAACTCGCGATGGGCACCGCGTCGATCTGCCCCTCGACCCCGCCGGCCACCACCACGTCCGCCTCGCCGGTGGCGATCAGCCGCCAGGCGTGCGCGATCGCCTCCGATCCGGACGAGCACGCGGACACGGGCGCGAACACCCCCGCCTTCGCACCGATCTCCAGCCCGACGGTGGCGGCGGGACCGTTCGGCATGACCATGGGAACGGACATCGGCGAGACCTTGCGGTACCCGTTCGCGCGCATCGCATCGACGGCCCCGACCAGGGC
>NZ_JBHUSF010000226.1:0-14933 GCF_042673295.1 Rhodococcus sp. NPDC057014 | reverse complement strand
CTTTCGGTCGCCGGGCCCCGCTGTTTTCCCCTCCGGAATCACCGTGGAACAAAACGCGGGCCACCCGCGTTGACCACACCGCAAGCACAAATGCCGATTGGGATCGCGAACCTGCGATCTGGCATACTGAGCGGCTGAGTCCGGTTCCGGTTCACGTCTTCGAACGGCGAAGGCGACCCGGCGACCATTGAAAGGGACACCATGAAGTCAGGCATTCACCCCAATTACGTGGCCACCACCGTGGTCTGTGGTTGCGGCAACACCTTCGAGACCCACAGCACCAAGGAGACCGGGCGTATCAACGTCGAGGTCTGCTCGCAGTGCCACCCGTTCTACACCGGCAAGCAGAAGATCCTCGACACCGGTGGACGTGTCGCCCGCTTCGAGGCTCGCTACGGCAAGCGTGCCGGCAAGGGCGCAGCCAAGGAATCTGCAGAGTCCTAGCTGTTCCGCCGACGCCCGTCCTGCGATAATTGCAGGCCGGGCGTCGGCTTTTTTGTGCCTACTTCCCGAACGAACGCAGAGCGGAGCGAATCATGGCAGGGACCACCCAGCCTTCGGCCATCGACGACATCCTGGCCGAACACGCCGGCCTGGAGCAGCAGTTGGCGGACCCGGCCCTGCACAACGACGCTTCCGCGGCCCGCAAGGCGGGCAAGCGATTCGCCGAACTCGCGCCGATCATGGCGACGTACACCAGGCTCAAGTCGGCGCAGGACGATCTGGAGGCGGCGCGGGAACTCGCCGCCGACGACTCCAGCTTCGCCGCCGAGGTGCCCGCACTCGAGGAGCAGGTCCTCGAGTTGGACAAGACCCTCACCGATCTCCTCGCTCCCCGCGACCCGCACGACGGTGACGACGTGGTCCTCGAGGTGAAGTCGGGGGAGGGCGGCGAGGAATCAGCGCTGTTCGCCTCCGACCTGGCCCGAATGTACGTCCGGTACGCCGAGCGTCACGGTTGGCGCGTCGAGATCCTCGATGCGACCGTGTCCGACCTCGGCGGATACAAGGATGCGACGCTGTCGATCAAGTCGAAGGGCGATGTGCGTGACGGGGTCTGGGCGCGGCTGAAGTTCGAGGGCGGCGTCCACCGCGTGCAGCGTGTGCCCGTGACGGAATCGCAGGGACGCGTCCACACGTCCGCCGCGGGTGTCCTCATCTACCCCGAACCGGAAGAGGTGGAGGAGGTGCAGATCGACGAAACCGATCTGCGCATCGACGTCTACCGCTCCTCGGGCAAGGGCGGTCAGGGCGTCAACACCACCGACTCCGCGGTCCGGATCACGCACCTGCCCACCGGCATCGTCGTGACCTGTCAGAACGAACGCTCGCAGCTGCAGAACAAGGCCCGCGCCATGCAGGTGCTCGCCGCCCGGCTGCAGGCGGCGGCGGAGGAGGCCGCGGACGCGGAGGCGTCGGCGGGCAGGCAGAGCCAGGTGCGCACCGTCGACCGTTCCGAGCGGATCCGCACGTACAACTTCCCGGAGAACCGCATCACCGATCACCGGATCGGGTTCAAGTCCCACAACCTCGATGCGGTCCTGGACGGCGAACTCGACGCCCTCCTCGACGCGCTCGGCAAGTCGGACCGTGAGGCGAGGCTCGCCGCGGAGTAACCGCGAAGCCGGGACCGCGCCACCGGACGGCGGGTCGCGTGGCACTCTGTACCTGTGAGTCGCCTTCCTCTTCGCCTGGCCCTGATCGACGCAACCGCGCAACTCGACGAGGCCGGGGTGCGCAGCTCCCGTGCGGACGCCGAATTGCTCGCGGCACACCTGCTGGGGGTGGAGCGGACCCGGCTCGGGCTCGTCCCGCTCGTCGACGAGTCGGTGATCGACGCCTACAAGAAGATGGTCGACCAGCGGGCCAAGCGGATTCCGTTGCAGTACATCCTCGGTACGGCCGCGATGGGAGACATCGACATCGAGGTCGGCCCCGGCGTTTTCGTGCCGCGCCCGGAAACGGAACTGTTGCTCGGATGGGCGCTCGCGTTCCTCGGAAGCTGCGATCAGCATCCGCCGGTGGTCCTCGACCTGTGCACCGGGTCGGGCGCGCTGGCGCTGGCGATCGCCAACGCCCGCCCCGATGCCGTCGTGCACGCCGTCGAACTGGAACCGCATGCGCTCGCGTGGGCCCGGCGCAACGCCGACGCCCGCGAACAGGCAGGTGACGCGCCGATCCGGCTGTACCAGGGCGACGTGACCGACCGGACGCTGCTCGCGGGGCTCGAGGGCGGGGTCGACCTGATCGTCGCGAATCCGCCGTACATCCCGGAGGGTGTCGAACTCGAACCCGAGGTGGCCGACCACGATCCGCACAGCGCGCTGTTCGCCGGACCGGACGGTCTGTCCGTCATCAAGCCGATGATCTCGAACGTCGCGCGCTGGCTGCGCATCGGCGGAGCGGTCGGAATCGAGCACGACGACTCGAACGGCTCCGACGTGGCGGCGCTGTTCGCGTCCCGCCGGGTGTTCGGCGAGGTCGCGGAGCACCCGGACCTGGCGGGGAAGCCGCGCTTCGTCGTGGCCCGGCGCGTCGCAACGGATATCGAGGCGCAGCGTGCAGGGGCCGACGCCGAGGGTGAAAGAATGAACCGGTGAGTACCGTTTACGACTGTGGCCTTCCCGATTCACGCTCCGCCGGACTGAGTGCGGCCAAGAATGCGCTGAAGGCCGGACGACTCGTCGTGCTCCCCACGGACACGCTGTACGGAATCGGCGCGGACGCCTTCGACGGCGAGGCCGTCGCCGCCCTCCTGCGGGCCAAGGGTCGCGGTCGCGACATGCCGGTGCCCGTGCTCGTCGGCTCGTGGAACACGATCGACGGCCTGGTGTACAGCGTGCGCCCGCAGGCGCGCGACCTCATCCGCGCGTTCTGGCCCGGCGGGCTGAGTCTCGTTGTGGAACAAGCGCCTTCGCTGGCGTGGGATCTCGGCGACACCCGGGGCACGGTCATGCTGCGCATGCCGCTGCATCCGGTCGCCCTCGAACTGCTGCGTGAGGTCGGACCGCTCGCGGTGTCGAGTGCGAACGTCTCCGGGCGCCCGCCCGCCACGACGGTCGAGGAAGCCCGCGAGCAACTCGGCGGATCGGCGAGTGTGTACCTCGACGGCGGCCGGGCGGAACAGGGGCAGGCCTCGACCATCGTCGACCTCACCGGCGCCACCCCGCGGATCCTGCGTGAAGGCGCGGTGCCCACCGGCGATGTCGCCGACGTGCTCGGAGTGACGGCGGAGAGTCTGTCCGCCCAGTGAGTGCTGCCGACTCGGCCGGCGTGGTGCTGGCCCAAGCAGGTGGGGGCGCGGGTGTCCCGCTGCGCGAACTCCTGCTCGTCCTCTTCACGGCCGCGGTGGTGACCTACCTCGCCACCGGAGCCGTGCGGCTGTTCGCACTGCGGTTCGGGGCGGTGGCGGTGCCGCGGGACCGGGACGTCCACGTCACCCCGACACCTCGCCTCGGTGGGGTCGGCATGTATCTCGGCATGCTCGTCGCATTGTTGTTCGCGCAACAGTTGCCCGCGCTCACCAGGGGATTCGAGTTCACCTCCGACATTCCCGCCGCCCTGGTGTCGGGGTTCGTGATCGTGCTGGTGGGGGTCGTCGACGACCGCTGGGGCCTGGACGCGCTCACGAAGTTCGTCGGCCAGGTCACCGCGGCCGGGATCCTCGTCGTGATGGGGGTGAGCTGGTTCATCGTCTACATGCCGTTCGGGGACGGCAGCACGGTCATCCTCGACCAGCTGCAGGCCGGTCTCGTCACCGTGGGTGTCGCGGTGGTGATGGTGAACGCCATGAACTTCGTCGACGGCCTCGACGGCCTCGCCGCGGGCCTCGGCCTGATCTCCTCGCTCGCGATCTGCGTGTTCTCGGTGGGACTTCTGCACGATCAGGGTGGCGACGTCAGCGCGTATCCGCCTGCCCTGATCGCCGCCGCCCTGGCAGGGGCGTGTCTCGGTTTCCTTCCGCACAACTTTCAGCCCGCCAAGATCTTCATGGGCGACTCCGGTTCCATGCTGATCGGACTGATGCTCGCGGCTATCTCCACCAGCGCGTCCGGTCGCATTCCGTTGACCGCGTACGGCACCCGCGACCTGCTCGGTCTGCTCTCGCCGCTGTTGCTGGTCGGGGCGGTCATGTTCATTCCGATCCTGGACCTGCTGCTCGCCGTGGTCCGGCGCACCCGCGCCGGGGTGAGCCCGTTCAGCCCCGACAAGATGCACCTCCACCACCGGCTCCTGCAGATCGGGCACTCGCATCGTCGGGTCGTGCTGCTCATCTACTTGTGGGTCGGTGTGCTGGCGTTCGGCGCGGTCGGTTCGGCCCTGTTCGACCGTCGTGTCGTCGTGCTCCTGGTGGCGGGAGGTCTCGTGTTCGCGCTGGTCGTCACGGCCGTCCCGTCGATTCGCGGACAGCAGCACGACCGTCGCGGCTGACGGGAGGGTTGCCGCCGACCGGCGAGGATCCACTACCCTTGGCGACCGTGACGTTCACCCCCGCCTCTGCCCCTGATCACACCGCGTCGTTGCGGGCTGCCGTCCGCTACGGAGTTCTCGGTCTGATCGTGCTGGCAGTGGTCGGTTCGATCGTCGCCTTTCTCGTCGCGGGCAAGCCCGGCCTGTACGGGGCACTTCTCGGTGCGGCCGTCGGGGGAGGGTTCATCCTCTGCACCGCACTCGGGGTGCTGTTCACCGCGAAGCTTCCGGCGCTGACGGCGGGAGCGGTACTGCTCGGTACGTGGTTGCTGAAGATGATCCTCGCGATCACGGTCCTTGCGATCCTCAAACCGCTCGACTTCTACGACAAGACGGCATTGGTGCTGGTCATGGTGCTGTCGCTGGTCATCGTGCTGGGAGCGGAAACGTTCGGAGTGCTCGGCACGAAGGCGCCGTACGTCGAGCCCAGGCCGTCGGACGACGCCGGAGCGGCCGATTCGGACGATAAGTAGTACTACGAGATGTAGTAAAATTGAATCGACCCCGACCCCGTCTACACAACGTCGTAGATGACTTGCTAAGGTCTGGGTCAAGCGAGAGCAATGAGAGTGCGAGTCAGTTACTCGCCGGTATTGCATGCTTGTAGGTGGCCGCACTTCCAGGGCCGCCGAGTCGACGAGAGTCGCCGACACCGACAGACGCTGGACTCGAACAGTCCGCAGCAGCTGACGAATACGCGAGTCGAGCTTGTCGACTTGTTTGATCGTCAATGTCCGATCGAACCGCAGTCAACGAAGGCTGCGGACCGACTACGGGAGAGAACGCTGAGCGTCATCAACGTGGCCGCGGAAGAATTCCACGCGCCTTCCCTGAACGACTTCTTCCCGCCCGCGGTCCTGTTCGAAGGGACTCCGTTCGAACTCGACCGCCTGATGCTGGTTCGCATCCTGCTGTCCGCGCTGATGATGCTCTTCTTCGTCATCGCGATGCGCAGCCCGAAGCTCATTCCGCGCGGTGTCCAGAACATCGGCGAGATCGCGCTCGACTTCGTCCGGATCAACATCGCGGAAGAGATTCTCGGCAAGGAACAGGGCAAGCGCTTCCTGCCGGTCATCACCACCATCTTCTTCCTGGTGCTCGCCAGCAACCTCGGCAGCATCATCCCCTTCATCAACATCTCGCCGAACGCGCGTATCGGCATGCCGCTCGTGCTCGCCGCCCTGGCGTACATCGTGTTCAACTACGTGGGCATCAAGAAGTACGGCTTCTTCAAGTACGTGAAGAGCAGCATCGTGGTCCCGGGTGTGCCGCTTCCGCTGCACTTCCTGCTCGTGCCGATCGAGTTCATCTCGACGTTCGTACTCCGGCCGTTCACGCTCATGGTTCGTCTCATGGCCAACATGCTGGCCGGCCACATCCTGCTGGTGCTGTTCTTCAGTGCCACCCAGTACTTCTTCTTCGTCTCCGGTGGGTTCCAGGCCGTGTTCGGTGTGGCCTCGCTTGCCGCCGGCATTGCCTTCACCTTCTTCGAACTGCTGGTGATCTTCCTGCAGGCCTACGTTTTCGCGCTGCTGACGTCGGTGTACATCGATCTGGCACTGCACGCGGATTCGCACTGAGCACCACAAGCTTCACGACCAGCTACACCAAGAACTGAGCCTCGCCGAACACGGTGGAGGTCAACAGAAAGGGAACGAAACACCATGAGCCTCGCGTACCTCGCTCAGGAAGCTGTCCAGGAAACCAACTCGACGGGTTTCGGAGCCATCGGCTACGGCCTCGCCGCGATCGGCCCCGGCATCGGCGTGGGTATCGTCGTCGGTAAAGCAATCGAGGGCATGGTTCGCCAGCCCGAGATGGCCGGACAGGTTCGTACCACGATGTTCCTCGGTATCGCCTTCACCGAAGCCCTCGCGCTGATCGGCCTCGTCGCCGGCTTCATTTTCTAAGACCGTCATGGCAGCCAACATCGCATTGCTCGCGGCAGAGGAAGAGAGTCACAACCCTCTCCTCCCCGCGACGTATG
Source organism: Rhodococcus sp. NPDC057014 (assembly GCF_042673295.1). Taxonomy (NCBI): domain Bacteria; kingdom Bacillati; phylum Actinomycetota; class Actinomycetes; order Mycobacteriales; family Nocardiaceae; genus Rhodococcus; species Rhodococcus sp. NPDC057014. The sequence continues at coordinate 8,476 of NZ_JBHUSF010000226.1, read as the reverse complement.
ACATCGTTTGGTCGATCGTCTGCCTGGTCATCGTTGGTTTCGTCTTCTGGAAGTACGTCCTTCCGATGTTCCAGAAGGTCCTTGCCGAGCGAACCGAGCAGATCGACGGCGGCATCAAGCGGGCCGAAGAGGCCCAGGCCGAAGCGAAGGCGGCGCTCGAGCAGTACCGCGCACAGCTGGCCGAAGCTCGCACCGAGGCTGCGCAGATCCGTGAGGACGCGCGCACCCAGGGGCAGCAGATCATCGCCGAAATGAAGGCACAGGCTCAGGAAGAAAGCGACCGCATCGTGGCCGCCGGCAACAGCCAGTTGGTTGCCCAGCGTCAGCAGATCGTCACCGAACTGCGCTCCGATCTCGGCCGCACCGCGGTCGACCTCGCCGAGAAGCTCATCGGTGAGTCCCTCGCCGACGACGTGAAGCGGGCCGGCACCGTCGACCGATTCCTGAACGAGCTCGACTCCATCGGCGCAAATTCCGCAGCAGGGAAGTGAGCACCATGTACGCAGCGAGCCGTGAGGCCTTGACGCAGACCCGTGCTGCGTTGTCTTCGGCCTTGGGATCCGTCTCTGCCGGAGCAGCCACAGCGGCCGCGGCCCAGATCGGGGCCGAGCTGTTCTCGGTCGTCGAGATCCTGGACGAGCAGCGCACTCTCCGGAGTGCCCTGTCGGACACCTCGACGACCGGGAGCGTTCGCGAAGGTCTGGCCGAGCAGGTGTTCGGCGGCAAGGTCTCGGCCGAGACCCTCGCCGTCCTGAAGTCGGCGGTGGGCCAGGACTGGTCCCTCACCTCCGACCTGCTCAACTCGCTGGTGCTCCTCGGTCGGGAATCGCTGCTGAAGGCAGCGGCCGATCAGGGACAGCTCGACGCCGTCGAGGACGAGCTCTTCCGCCTCGGCCGCATCGTTGCCGGTGACCCGAAGCTCGAGCAGTCACTGTCCGACCGTTCCGTACCGGCGAAGGGCAAGCGTGACCTGCTCTCCAAGCTGCTGTACGGCAAGGTCACCGCGGTCTCCGAGGCATTGGCGACCCAGGCAGTGGGCCGGTTGAAGAACTCCGCGCCCGCGGACGCCTTCGACGAACTGTCGAATCTGGCAGCAGCACAGCGGAAGGCGGTTGTCGCCAAGGTGCGCAGCGCTGCTCCGCTGTCCAGTGAGCAGTCGGATCGGCTGACCGCCACCCTCACCCGTACCTACGGGAAGCCGGTGACGGTTCACGTGGAGGTCGATCCTGAACTCCTCAGCGGCTTGGTCGTCCGGGTGGGCGACGAGGTGATCGACGGCAGCGGAGCGGGACGTCTCGCAGCGCTGCGGAAGTCGCTCAAGTAGTCCGCAACCGAACCCCATACCCCAGATCTTTTCGAAGACCAGACACCGAGAGCAGGAAAAACATGGCGGAGCTGACGATCTCCTCCGACGAGATCCGTAGCGCGATCGAGAACTACACCGCGAGCTACTCCCCGGAGGCCTCCCGCGAAGAGGTCGGCATCGTGACCGACACCAGCGACGGCATCGCGCACGTCAGTGGCCTGCCTTCGGCGATGGCCAACGAACTGCTGGAGTTCCCCGGCGGAATTCTGGGCGTCGCGCTCAACCTGGATGCCACCGAGATCGGTGCCGTCATCCTGGGCGACTACGAGAACATCCAGGAAGGCCAGGAAGTCAAGCGGACCGGCGACGTGCTGTCGGTTCCCGTCGGCGACGCCTTCCTCGGCCGCGTCATCAACCCGCTCGGCCAGCCGATCGACGGCCTGGGCGAGATCGCGAGCGACGAGACCCGCGCCCTCGAACTGCAGGCTGCCTCGGTGCTCGAGCGTCAGCCCGTCGAGGAGCCGCTGCAGACCGGCATCAAGGCCATCGACGCGATGACCCCGATCGGCCGCGGACAGCGTCAGCTCGTCATCGGCGACCGTAAGACGGGCAAGACCGCCGTCTGCATCGACGCGATCCTGAACCAGAAGGCCAACTGGGAGAGCGGCGACGAGAAGCAGCAGGTTCGCTGCATCTACGTCGCGATCGGCCAGAAGGGCTCCACCATCGCGGGCGTCAAGGCTGCCCTCGAGGAGCAGGGCGCGATGGAGTACACCACCATCGTCGCCGCCCCGGCCTCCGACTCCGCCGGTTTCAAGTGGCTCGCCCCCTACACCGGCTCCGCCATCGGCCAGCACTGGATGTACCAGGGCAAGCACGTCCTGGTCGTGTTCGACGACCTGACCAAGCAGGCCGAGGCGTACCGCGCCATCTCCCTGCTGCTGCGTCGCCCGCCGGGACGTGAGGCATACCCCGGTGACGTCTTCTACCTGCACTCCCGCCTGCTGGAGCGTTCGGCCAAGCTGTCCGACGCCCTGGGTGGAGGCTCGCTGACCGCGCTGCCGATCATCGAGACCAAGGCCAACGACGTCTCGGCCTACATCCCGACCAACGTCATCTCCATCACCGACGGTCAGGTGTTCCTCGAGTCGGACCTGTTCAACAAGGGTGTCCGTCCCGCCATCAACGTCGGCATCTCGGTGTCCCGTGTCGGTGGTGCCGCGCAGACCAAGGGCATGAAGAAGGTTTCCGGCTCGCTGCGTCTGGAGCTGGCCCAGTTCCGTGAGCTCGAAGCATTCTCCGCCTTCGCCTCCGACCTGGACGCCGCCTCGAAGGCACAGCTCGAGCGTGGTGCCCGCCTGGTGGAGCTGCTCAAGCAGGATCAGTACAGCCCGATCCCCGTCGAGGACCAGATCGTGTCGATCTACCTCGCCGGTGAAGGTGTCTTCGACAGCGTGCCCGTCGGCGACGTCCGCCGCTTCGAGGCCGAACTGCTCGACGAGCTGCACCGCACAGCCTCCGGCGTGTACGAGAGCATCAAGGGCGGCAAGGCCCTCGACGCCGACAACGCGAAGGCGCTGGTCGAGGCCACCGACAAGTTCAAGGAAACCTTCCTCGCGTCCGACGGAAGCCGGGTCGTGAACGAGGCCGAGGCTGAAGCTCTGGACGCCGGCGAGGTCGGCCACGAGCAGATCAACGTCAAGCGCACCACCGTCAGCAAGTGAGCGGCCTGCCCATGATGCTGCGAAACATGAAGGGAGAGTGATCGATCGATGGCAAGCATTCTCGAACTGAGGTCTCGCATCAAGTCGGTCAACTCGACCAAGAAGATCACCAAGGCGCAGGAACTGATCGCGACCTCGCGGATCACGAAGGCACAGTCGCGTGTCGCCGCGGCGAAGCCGTACGCCGAGGAGATCACGAAGGTTCTCTCGGAGCTGGCGAGCGCGTCCGCTTCCCTGGACCACCCGCTGCTCAACGAGCGCCCCGATCCCAAGCGTGCCGCGGTCCTGGTCGTCACCAGCGACCGCGGTATGTGCGGCGGATACAACTCCAACGTCCTCAAGGAGGCCGAGGAGCTGTTCCAGCTGCTGCGCAGCGAGGGCAAGGATCCGGTCATCTACGTGCTCGGATCCAAGGGTCTGGGCTACTACACGTTCCGTGACCGCGACCTGGGGGGTGCGTGGACCGGGTTCTCCCAGGACCCGGGCTACTCCGACGCTGCCAAGGCGAGCCGGCACCTGGTCGACCTGTTCATGGCCGGATCCGGCTCCGAGGTGCCCGCGCCGAACGGTGAGGGCACCATCGAAGGCGTCGACGAGCTGCACATCGTCTACACCCGTTTCGTGTCGATGCTGACCCAGTCGCCCGAGGTGCGCCGGATGGCTCCCCTCGAAGTGATGGTCTCCGAGGAGCACGTCGAACTCGGCGAAGACATACTGACGAACGGTCACGGGTCCAGCAACTCGGAACCGGTCGCCGGATACAACTTCGAGCCGGAACCCGACAAGCTGCTCGGCGCCCTGCTGCCGAAGTACATCAGCACCCGCATCTACTCCTCGCTGCTGGATGCTGCGGCGTCGGAGTCGGCTGCCCGTCGTACCGCTATGAAGGCCGCGACGGACAACGCAAACGAACTGGTGAACACGTTGAGCCGTCAGGCAAACCAGGCTCGCCAGGCCCAGATCACCCAGGAAATCAGCGAGATCGTCGGCGGCGCGAATGCGCTCGCCTCGAGCGCAGGAAGTGACTAAGCAATGACCGCAGCAGTAACCGAAAACAACGGGGCAGGCTCGGGTTCGTCCGTCGCCGGCCGCGTCGTGCGGGTCATCGGTCCCGTCGTGGACGTTGAATTCCCGCGTGGCGCCATTCCTGAACTGTTCAACGCCCTGCACGCCGAGATCACGCTCCCCTCGGTCGCCAAGACGCTGACCCTCGAGGTCGCACAGCACCTCGGCGACAACCTGGTGCGCACCGTCTCGATGCAGCCCACCGATGGTCTGATCCGCGGCACCTCGGTGTCCGACACGGGCAAGCCGATCTCGGTTCCCGTCGGCGACGTCGTCAAGGGCCACGTCTTCAACGCGCTGGGCGACTGCCTCGACGCTCCCGGTACGGGCCGCGACGGCGAGCAGTGGGGCATCCACCGCAAGCCACCGGCCTTCGACCAGCTCGAGGGCAAGACGGAGATCCTCGAGACCGGCATCAAGGTCATCGACCTCCTCACCCCGTACGTCAAGGGTGGAAAGATCGGTCTGTTCGGTGGTGCCGGTGTCGGCAAGACCGTTCTGATCCAGGAAATGATCACCCGTATCGCCCGCGAGTTCTCCGGAACCTCGGTGTTCGCAGGCGTCGGCGAGCGCACCCGTGAGGGCACCGACCTTCACCTCGAGATGGAAGAGATGGGCGTCCTCCAGGACACCGCCCTTGTCTTCGGCCAGATGGACGAGCCGCCGGGAACGCGTATGCGCGTCGCCCTGTCCGCGCTGACCATGGCGGAATACTTCCGCGATGTCCAGGGCCAGGACGTGCTGCTGTTCATCGACAACATCTTCCGTTTCACCCAGGCCGGTTCCGAGGTGTCGACCCTGCTCGGTCGTATGCCTTCGGCCGTGGGTTACCAGCCGACCCTGGCTGACGAGATGGGTGAGCTGCAGGAGCGGATCACCTCGACGCGAGGCCGCTCCATCACCTCGCTGCAGGCGATCTACGTGCCCGCCGACGACTACACCGACCCGGCGCCGGCCACGACGTTCGCGCACCTCGATGCCACCACCGAGCTGTCGCGTCCGATCTCGCAGATGGGTATCTACCCCGCTGTCGACCCGCTGACCTCCACCTCCCGCATCCTGGAGCCCGGCATCGTCGGTGCCGAGCACTTCCGGGTCGCGAACGAGGTCAAGCGCATCCTGCAGAAGTACAAGGAACTGCAGGACATCATCGCCATCCTCGGTATGGACGAGCTGCAGGAAGAGGACAAGGTGCTCGTCGGCCGTGCCCGTCGTCTGCAGAAGTTCCTCGGCCAGAACTTCATCGTCGCCGAGAAGTTCACCGGTGAGCCCGGCTCCGTGGTGCCGCTCCGCGACACCATCGAGGCGTTCGACCGCATCTGCAAGGGCGAGTTCGATCACCTGCCCGAGCAGGCGTTCAACAGCTGTGGTGGACTCGACGACGTCGAGGCTGCAGCCAAGAAGATCGCCGGGAAGTAGTCGACGATGGCTGAGATGACCGTGGAACTCGTCGCCGTGGAGCGACGGTTGTGGTCTGGTTCGGCGACTCTCGTCAGCGCACAGACGACCGAGGGCGAGATCGGTGTCATGCCCGGGCATGAGCCGGTTCTCGGACAGCTCGTCGAGGGCGGAGTGGTTGCGATCACGACGGCCGACGGTGAGCGTATCGTCGCTGCTGTGCACGGCGGATTCCTGTCCGTGACCGCGAAGACAGTCACGATCCTCGCCGAGTCAGCCGACTTGGCCGAGGACATCGATGTGGAAGCGGCCAAGGCCGTGCTCGCAGAGAGTGGAGACGACCTCGAGGCGATTGCCGTCGCCAAGGGTCGGGTCCGCGCTGTAGAGCGCGCCTAGGCTGCACGAGAAAGACCGCGACGGAGCCGACGAACAGTGACAATCGGAATGACTGTGTTGATCATTCTGGTTGTGCTGCTCGCGGCCTTCGTCGCGGTCTTTCTGTATCGGCTTGCAGTACTGCGCCGCGGGGGCACAGCGGCGATCCTCCGGGTGACGCCCGCCCCCGGGGACACGGGATGGCGCCACGGCGTCATCCGCTACGGCGAGGGGTCGCTCGTCTTCTTCAAATTGTCGAGTCTGCGACCCGGCCCCGATTCGCGTATCGAGCGACAGGGCATCGAGGTCGCAGGTCGTCGCAGCCCCGAGGGCTCCGAATTCGACATCATGTCCGAGGAGATCATCATCCTGTCGGTCAAGGACCGTGGGAACTCGTACGAGATCGCACTGGACGGGGGAGCGTTGACCGCGTTCCTGTCCTGGGTCGAATCACGACCTTCCGGCCGATCGGTTCGCGGTCGCCGACTCTGATCAGGACTTCCCGGCGCCCGGCTTCCAGAGCACGTCGCCCTCGGGGTTCGCCAGCCTGCTGACGATGAACAGCAGATCCGACAGCCGGTTGAGGTACTTCGCCGGAAGAGCGTTGGTGGTCTCCGGATTCGCATCGACAGCCGCCCACGCCGACCGCTCGGCGCGACGGGTCACCGTCCGGGCCACGTGCAGCAGAGCGCCCAGCGCCGTCCCGCCCGGAAGAATGAAGGAATTCAACGGCTCGAGGCGTTCGTTCAGTTCGTCGCACCAGCCTTCGAGCCGATCGATGTACTCGCCGGTGATGCGCAGCGGTGGGTACTTCGGTTCCGCCTCCACCGGGGTGGACAGGTCGGCACCGGCATCGAACAGGTCGTTCTGGATCTGACGCAGGATCGATCGGATCTCCTCCGGCGGGTCGCCCAGCGCGACCGCAACCCCGATCGAGGCGTTCGCCTCGTCGCAGTCGGCGTACGCGATCAACCGCGGATCGTTCTTCGACACACGGGAGAAATCGCTGAGTCCGGTGGTCCCGTCGTCGCCGGTCCGGGTGTAGATCTTGGTGAGGTGTACGGCCATAGCGTTACGGTACCGGCCTCCGGTGCCGACATCCCTGGCTCTAGGCTGTGTTCTGTGAGCGAACGCTTCCTTGTCACCGGCGGTAACCGCCTCGTAGGTGAAGTGTCTGTCGGGGGCGCGAAGAACAGCGTTCTCAAGCTGATGGCGGCAGCGCTGTTGGCTGAGGGCACCACAACTGTCACCAATTGTCCGGACATCCTGGATGTTCCCTTGATGGCCGACGTTCTGCGCGGCCTCGGCTGCGATGTGGACCTCGACGATTCCGTCGTCCGGATCACGACACCCGCCGAACCCAAACATCACGCCGATTTCGCGGCGGTGCGTCAGTTCCGCGCGTCGGTGTGTGTGCTCGGACCGCTGGTCGCGCGGTGCCGTCGCGCCGTGGTCGCGCTGCCCGGCGGCGACGCCATCGGTTCCCGGCCCCTCGACATGCATCAGTCGGGGCTGCGGTTGCTGGGTGCGCACAGCACGATCGAGCACGGCTGCGTGGTCGCGCAGGCCGAGGACCTGCACGGTGCGAACATCCGGCTCGCGTTCCCGTCGGTGGGGGCGACCGAGAACATCCTCATGGCCGCGGTCCTCGCCAAGGGTGAGACGGTGATCGACAACGCGGCTCGCGAACCCGAGATCGTCGACCTGTGCAACATGCTGATCCAGATGGGCGCGAAGATCCAGGGTGCCGGCACGTCCACGCTGACCATCCAGGGCGTCCCCAAGCTCGAGCCGACCACGCACCGCGTCATCGGCGACCGGATCGTCGCGGCGACGTGGGGGATCGCGGCGTCGATGACGCGCGGCGACGTGCGCGTGCGGGGGGTCAACCCGAAGCACCTCGGCCTCGTACTCGACAAGCTGCGGGTGGCCGGCGCGGAGGTCACGGCCGAGGCCGACGGATTCCGGGTGGTCCAGGAAGCGCGGCCGACGGCCGTCAACTTCGCGACCCTGCCCTATCCGGGTTTCCCCACCGACCTGCAGCCGATGGCCATCGGTCTCGCGGCGGTCGCGGAGGGAACATCGATGATCACGGAGAACGTCTTCGAGGCGCGGTTCCGGTTCGTCGAAGAGATGATCCGGTTGGGCGCCGATGCGCGGACGGACGGTCATCACGCAGTGATCCGGGGAATCGCGCAGCTGTCGAGTGCGCCGGTGTGGTCGTCGGACATCCGGGCGGGAGCCGGCCTCGTGCTGGCGGGTCTCGTCGCCGACGGGGTGACCGAAGTGCACGACGTCTTCCACATCGACCGCGGTTATCCCCGCTTCGTCGAGATCCTGCAGGAACTCGGTGGCCGCATCGAACGCGTGGACGCGGATTCCGGTTCGTCACGGTGAGTCCGGCGTCACAGCGACCGATATGAGCGGCGAGACCCCGGATCTGTAGCGGCACACCGGTTCTGACCAGCGGAATTCGCAACTGTGAACACCGTGACCTGGCGATTTGGCAAGCAGTTTCCCTTCGCGTAACTTATTCCAGGTCAGAGCGACACGGACACCGACCCCGGCCGGAAGGCGGGGGACACGAGGTTGGACGAAGGCGCCTGGT
>NZ_JBHUSF010000225.1:0-15095 GCF_042673295.1 Rhodococcus sp. NPDC057014 | reverse complement strand
CTTCGACACGATCTGAAAGAGGTTGTCCGGACCTGCCGCCGCCGTCTCCGCGTCGTAGGACGCGACGGCGCCGGCCATGGCCACTCGGCCTCCCGGCCGAAGGCGATGCAGGGCGGCCCCGAGATGCGTTCCGCCCACGTTGTCGAAATACAGATCGATGCCGTCGGGTGCCGCACTGTCGAGGGCCCGGGTCAGGTCCGGCGTGTGGTAGTCGAACGCGGCATCGAGATTCAGTTCTTCCAGCAGGAACCGGACCTTTTCGGTGGATCCCGTGCTGCCGACCACGTAGTGGCCTCGGAGCTTGGCGATCTGTGCAGCGAGGCTGCCGACCGCTCCGGCCGCCGACGAGATCCACACGACGTCTCCGCCTGCGAGTTCACCGATGCAGTGCAGTCCCACGTACGCGGTGAGCCCGGCGCTGCCCAGCGCTCCGAGATATGCCTGCGGCGGGTGCTCGCCGGTGTCGAGTCTCGTCACACCACCGGCCCCGGCGAGGGTGTCACCGTCCGGCCGGATCACAGCGAACTCACGAAAACCGTTGATGTGCAGCACCGTGTCGCCCGGCGCGAAGCCGGGGGCACGGGACCGGACTACCTCCCCAACAGCCAACCCGGTCAGCGTCTCCCCGATGCGGAACGGCGGGAGGTAGCCGGCGGGGCCGGTGGGGCCGAGTCGCATCCTGACGGACGGGTCGATCGACGACCACGAGTTGCGCACGAGAATGTCACCGGGCCCGAGTTCTTCGGGAACCGTCACCACGTCGATGTGAAAGTCCGACGTTACAACCCTCCCCCGGGGATGGCGCGCCAGTGTGAGCTCACGACTCTGCATAGGAATCCTTTCGACTCGGACCACGGAGAAGACTTCGACTCAGACGACGGCGAAGACGTCGTGGCCGTCTAGTTGTCGGACGGTGAGCCGGCCGCGGTCGACCAGGGTGTCGAGGTGCGCGAGGGTCTCACAGGTGGCGATCATCTGATTGAACGGGTCGAGCGTGGTGAACGGCCTGTCGCGACGAGTCCACGTGACCACGTGCGCCACGGCGGTCGCGGTCCCCTGCCCGAGAGAGATCAGCGCGTTGCGCATGGCATCGAATCGCTGGTCGTGGTGCGCGAGAAGCGCTTCTACTCGACGGTGCACACTCGGTGCCGGATCTCCGTGTGCCGGCAGGAGCTGCGAATCGGGGCGGTCGAGCAACCGGGACAGCGAGTCGAGGTAGTGCCTCAGCGGCAGGTCCCACTCGCCCAACTCGAAGCCGATCGACGGCGTGATCGAGGGCAGGACGTGGTCGCCGCTGAACAGCAGCCCCTGATCCACGTCGTGAAACACCATGTGTCCCTTGGTGTGGCCCGGGGTGTGCACGACGTCGAGGATGTGCCGGCCGATCGGGAGTGGACCCGCGGCGAGCCAGTGGTCGGGTTCTTCCCAGTCCCCGGGGTAGAACGGTTCCGCGGCGGTCAGGGTCTTGACGGTGTCTGCCAGGACGGGGGCTCCCGCGCGGCGGAGTTCGTGCAGCGAATCCGTCGGAACGTTGCTGCCGAGGGCGCCGACCGCTGCCAGACCGTCCGCCTCCGCGACTCCGAGGTGGACGCGTGAACCGTGACGGCGGCGGAGTTCGACGGCGAACGTGTAGTGGTCGCGGTGCACGTGGGTGACGTAGATGTCGTGAATCTGGTCGGGGCGGTGGCCGATCCGGAGCAGTGCCCGCTCCATCTCCTCGAACGTCGTGCCGACTCGCCAGCCGCCGTCGACGAGGGCCAGGCCGTCCGGGGTCTCGAGGGCGTAGACGTTCACGGCCCCGAGTCCGTCACCGGGCATCTGGAGGGGTATTCGATGCACACCGGGCGCCACCTCGTAGCAGCCCGGCTCCATCCACCCCGCCCTCATGATGCCGCGCTGCCCACTTCGACCATCGTCTTCTCCTCGCCCATGACGAGGATGCGCTTTCCGCGCATCTTGCCGACGTTGTCTACTGCGGCTTGCCATTCCGGGCTGGCGAGCGCGGCATCGAGGTCCTCGCGGGAGTCGAAGCTCAGGATCGACACGCCGTCCCATTCCCGGGACTTGTCGTCCATCGCGTCCAGCACTTCGGTGTGCTGCCAGCGTCGCAGGCCGGGAAGCGGATAGGTCACGTCGGCGTGCTCACCGCGCCACCACTGGATGAACTGCTCGTGGCTCCAGTCGTGCGGACGGGCGGCCAGGACGATCAAGTTGTACATCATCTCTCCATTACTGACATGAATTAGGTTCAATTATCGAGGGTGCGCAAAAGCCACTCCCCGATCTCCGCGGGTCACGCGCGGACGATACGCAGGGTGGCGTCGCGAACGTGCCGGTTGAGCTGGTCGAGTGTCATGTCGCCTCCTGGCCGGTACCAGCGCCACACGCTGACGACGAGCCCGAGGACGAGGCGGGCCATCAAACGCGCATCGGCGTCGGCGAAGGCCCCGGCACCCATCCCCTTCGCGATGAGGAGAGACCACGCCTCTTCGATCGAATTCACCAGCGCCCGTGACGTCTGGCGCTCGGCTTCCTCTTTCTCGGACTGACGGGGCGTGGCCAGCAGATCCATGTGGCTCTGGAGGATCCGGCGCTGCAGGGCGTCGCGGGGGGTCGCTTCCAGGGCGCTGGTGATGGCGGCGCTCATCGCCTCGACCGGGTCGTCGATGCCCTCGATCGCGGTCGTGAATCGCTCGAGCGACTGCGCCAGTTCGAGACGCATGATCGTCAGCAGACAGTGTGCCTTGGATTCGAAGTAGTGGTAGAGCGCGGTCTGGCCGATACCGACCTCGTCGGCGATCGACGCCCACTTCGTGTGCTCGAAGCCCACTTCCCCGAAGCGCTCGATTGCGGCCGTGAGGATGAGCCCGCGCTTGGAACGCGGACCATCGCGGAGCGTCATGGCTTCTACGGACACGGGATCCCCATCCATTTGTCGTCGGGTCGGTACCGGTAAGACTACCTGAACTGAGGTCAGGTCGGGTGGAGATCAGGTGGTCCCGGTACCAGCGAGCAGGCGTGTTGCGAGATTCACCGCATCCGGTCGGGACAGTTTCCCGACCCGGTTCTGTGGCAGGTCGTCGATCGTGAAGACGAACTCCGGCCACTTGAACTTGGGGAACTCGATGTCACCGAGGTGGGCAACCACCTCACCGAGGGTAATCGGTGCACCGGTGCTCACGACGAGGGCTGCGGCGCGTTCACCGAGCAGTTCGTCCGGCACCGGTACCACACACACCTGGGACACGGTCGGGATGCGGGCGATGGCGGCTTCCACCTCGTTGATGTCGATGTTGCGGCCGCCGCGGATGATGATCTGCTTCTGTCGCCCCATGACCCGGATGGTCCCGTCGTCCGCGATCTCGACGAGGTCGCCGGTGGGCAGGAATCCGTCCGCGGTGAGGTCGGGCGGCGCGGGAACCCCGGCTCGGGCATAGCCGACGAAGAGGGAGGGCCCGCTGACCTGCGCGTCGCCCACTCGCCCCGGCGGCAGTGGCGCGCCGTGCGCGTCGACGGCTCGGACAACGGTGCCGGGGAACGGCCTGCCGTCCCGTCCGAGGCGTATGTCCGGCGCGTCCGACGGCAGCGGGGTGGTGTGCCCGAGGCACTCGGACATTCCGAACACCCGCAGGAATGTCGTCCCGAGAATCTGCTCGGCGCGGCCGAGCGCACCGGCGTCCATCGGGCCGCCGCCGACGGTCATCGCCCGCAGCGAGGTCAGCGCGCCCGCCGCGTCGGGTGCGACGGCCAACTGAAGCGCCATGGTCGGGACGAGCATCGTCCAGGCGACCTGGTGTTTCCTGACCACCTCGAGGGCGCGCGCCGGCTTCCAGCCGTCCATACAGACCATCGGCGCGGCCAGCATCGTGGGGAGGTAGAGACCGAAGCAGAATGCGGCCACCGACGAGAGCGGGACGAACGCGGCGACCGGGTCTCCGGGTTCGAGGCAGACGGCGTCGATCGTGCAGCGGCAGGCGTAACGGATCGCGGATTCCGACTGCACCACGCACTTGGGGTGTCCGGTGGACCCGGACGTCATCGCGATCGCGATTCCGCCGTTCCACCGGGCGACGTCGCTGACGGGTGTCCGCGACCAGCGCATCGACCAGCCGTCCAGCGCGGTCGCCTCTTCGGAGAAGTGGTCGTCCGACGCGCCCCAGTGCTCGAGGGACCCGGGGTCGGCGATCACCACGTCGGGTGCGATGTCGTGCAGAGCCACGGCGAACTCCGACGGGGTGGCGTGCCTGCTGAACACTGCGACGACACCGCCGCGCAGACCGACGGCGAGTGCGGCCGTCAGCGTTCGCCAGCTGTTGTCCGCTTGGACGAGTACGGTGGGCGAACCCTCGCGAGCGGTGTCCAGCAGTGCGGCGAGTTCGGTCGCCGCCGCGGCGATGCGCGCGGCGGTGTACTCGCCCGAGGCGTCGACGACCGCGATCTCATCGGGCGAATTCTTTGCGCGAGCAACGAATTCGCGAGCCAACTCCCACATCCCGCAATCCTCCTGTTCAGCGAACACTGTCATTCTCGATCATCGTGCGCGGTATCGCGCAGGCGTCGCCGGTCACGGCACGAGGACGGCGCGCCCGCGGATCGCTCCGCGGCGCAGCCGGTCGTACACGTCGACGGCGTCGTCCAATCGGTACGCGGTGGACTCGACGCTCAGCAGCCCTCGTTGCGCGAGATCGACCACCGCCTCGAGGTCGGCGCGGGTTCCCCAGAACGGGGCGCTGACCTGCCAGCCGCCGGGTAGTCCGAGGTCCTTGCCGACCGTGAGCCGGCCGCCGCCGCTGCCCACGGTCACCAGGCGGCCACCGGGGCCGAGCAACTGCAGGGACGCTTCCATCGTGGCCGGGGATCCCACGAAATCGAACACCACGTCGGCGGAGCGAGGCTCGGTGCCGGAATCGGCCACCTCGCTCACCGCCCGGTCCGCCCCCAACCGGAGGGCGAGGTCGCGCGAGTCCTCGCGTGGATCGACCGCGATGATCGTGCCGGCGCCGAGAGCGCGAAGGATCTGGACGGCGAGATGGCCCAGTCCCCCGACACCGACCACGACGGTGACCGAGTGGCCGTCGACGAGGTCCCGGTTCGTGCGGATCGCGTGGTAGGCGGTCAGGGCGGCATCGGCGAGCGGGGCGGCACTCTCGGGAGCGAGCCCCCGGGTGCGCACCACGAACCGTTCCGAGGGAACGATCATGGCCTCGGCGAGACCGCCGTCGTGCCCGAGACCGTTGCCGATCGCCGCGAGCCTGCCGTCCGCCCGCGGACGCAGGTCGTGACAGTAATTCTCCCGGCCCCGCCTGCAGTTGCGGCACTCCCCGCAGGACCACACACCGTGGACCACCACGGACTCGCCGATCCACGACCTGTCGGCGTCCGGTCCCGCGGCGACCACGGTTCCGGCCACCTCGTGCCCGAGTGTGAGCGGGAGCGGGTAGTCGAACGCGCCTGCGGGTGCGTCCATGACGTGCAGGTCGGATCGGCAGAGCCCGGCGGCCCGGACCTCGATCAGCAGTTCGGCGTTCCGCGGTTCGGGGACGGGGACGCGCTGGACCTGCACGGGTTGGCCCCAGGTGGTCAGGCGCACTGCTCTCATCATCTCGATGGCCATGGTCCCGTCGCCTACCTGGCTGCCCAGCCGCCGTCGACGACGAGCGTCTGTCCGGTGACATACGAAGAAGCATCCGATGCGAGGAACAGCACGGCGCCGTCCACCTCGCCCGCCCTGCCACCGCGGCCGAGCATCGTGTTGCGGCGCACCCAGTCGGCCGAGCGCTGGTTGCCGAACAGTCCGTCCGTCATTTCGGTATCGAACCATCCGGGCACGACGGCGTTGACACGGGAGCCCCGCCTGCCCCACTGACCCGCCAACTCGCGGGTCAGCCCGAGAATGCCCGCCTTCGACGCCGCGTAGCTCGCACCGCCGATGGGAGCGGTGGACACCAGACCGATCACCGAGGAGATGTTGATAATCGAGATCCCCGCGCCCTCCGGAACGGTCGACATGGCATACGTGGCCAGATGGAAACCCGCCGCGAGGTTGACGTCGAGGATCGACGAGAACCCGTCGGCGGTTTCGTCCTCCGCGTTCGGAGGTCCGGGCTTGCCGGCGTTGTTGACCAGGACGTCGACGTGGCCGGTTCGCTCGCGGGCGCGGTCGACGAGACGGCGGCGGTCGGCGTCGACGGTGATGTCGCATTCGACCGGGACCACGGTGTCGACCTCCGCTGCCAGTGCCTCGAGCCGATCGATGCGGCGGGCGGCCGCGTAGACGGTGGCGCCTGCCGCGGCCAGCGTCCGCGCGAATCCCATCCCCAGTCCGGACGACGCACCCGTGACGACGGCGACGCGACCGCTCAGCTGGAACAGCTCGGGTACCTGCATGTGGTTGGCTCCTACTCCTGTTCGTGGCACGCGCGTCAGTAGACGGCGGTGCGTCCGCCGTCGACCGGGATCACGGCGCCCGTGGTGTAGCCGGCGTGGTCCCCGGCCAGATGCACGACGAGGCCGGCTATTTCATCCGGGTGCCCCAGCCGTCCGGCGGGCAGCCGGTCGACGATCTTGCCGACGAACTCGTCGTCCCAGTCGGCCGCCATGTCGGTCGCGAATCCGCCCGGCATGATGCAGTTCACCCGCACCCGGGGCGCGTATTCCTGCGCGAACGCCATCGTCAGCGCGTTGAGGCCGTTCTTCGACGCCGCATACATCGCCTCGGGCGGGCTGGGACGCACCGCGCCGATGCTCGAGATGTTGATGATCGAACCGCCTCCGGCCGCGCTCATCCTGGCGCCGGCCACCGCCATCAGCCGGAACGGTCCCTTGAGGTTGACCTCGATCGTCTTGTCGAACAGCGACTCGGACACCGACTCCAGCGTCGGTGACAGGGGTGCGATGCCGGCGTTGTTCACGACGACGTCGAGCTTTCCGAATCGGGTGACGATGTGGTCGACCGCGGTTTCGATCGCGTCCCACTTCCCGACGTGCAGTGCGAGCGGTTCGGCGATGCCGCCGGTGTCCCGGACGATCGCGCGGGCCGCGGAGACGCACGCCTCCTCCTTGCGGCTCGACACGATCACGGTGGCGCCCGCGGCGGCGAGGCCGCCGGCGATGGCGTATCCGAGCCCGCGGGTCGCCCCCGTGACCAGTGCGACCTTGCCCGTCAGCTCCTGTGTCGTGTTCATGCGTACTTCTTCAGTTCGAGGCGCGCGATCGTGCGCAGGTGGACTTCGTTCGGGCCGTCGGCGATCTGCAGTGCGCGGGTGATCGCGTACAGCCGGGCCAGGATCGTGTCGTCACTCACCCCTGCGGCGCCGTGCGCCTGGACGGCGCGGTCGACCACGCGATGCGCCACCTCCATCGCGGACACCTTGATCGCGGCGACCTCCGAGCGGGCGGCGGCGTTGCCGCGGGTGTCCATCAGCCACGACGACTGCAGAACCAGCAGCCGGATCTGGTCGATCTCCATCCGGCTCCGCGCAATCCACTCACGCACCACACCGCGATCGGCGAGGCGTCCACCGAACGCGGTGCGCTGCAGGACCCGTCGGCACATGAGCTCGAGGGCGCGTTCGGCCATGCCGATAGCCCGCATCGCGTAGTGCATGCGCCCCGGCCCGAGTCGGCCCTGCGCGATCGCGAAACCGTCACCCTCGGCGCCGAGCATGTGGTCGGCGGGCACCCGCACGTCCGTGAACTGGACCTCGCCGTGGCCGAGCCGGTCCCGGTAGCCGAACATCGGCAGATCGCGGAGCACGTCGATGCCGGGAGCATCCGCCGGCACCAGGATCATGCTCTGCTGCCGGTACGTCGGCGCGTCGGGATCGGACTTGCCCATGAAGATGACGAGCTTGCAGTCGGGATCGAGAATGCCCGAGGTGTACCACTTCCGGCCGTTCAGGACGTATTCGTCGCCGTCGCGGCGGATGGTCGAGGTGATGTTGGTGGCGTCCGAACTCGCCACCTCCGGTTCCGTCATCGCGAACGCCGACCGGATCGTGCAGTCCAGGAGCGGCGCGAGCCAGCGTGACTGCTGCTGCGGGGTGCCGTACATCGCGAGGATTTCCATGTTGCCGGTGTCGGGTGCCGAGCAGTTGATCGCTTCGTTGCCGATCACCGACCGTCCGACCATCTCGGCAAGAGGGGCGTACTCGAGGTTGGTGAGCCCGGCGCCCCATTCGCCGTGCGTCATGAAGAGGTTCCACAGTCCGAGTTCCCGTGCCTTCGCCTGCAGGTCCAGCATGACCTTCGGCTGTTCGTGCGGGTTGTCGTTCGACCTGATCTGCTCGTCGTACACGGCCTCGGCCGGATAGACGTGCTCTTCCATGAAGGTCCGCAGTTGCTCGAGCAGTCGCTCGGTGCGTGCGGAGTATCCGAAGTCCACGTGTCGTCCTTTCTGTTCCTGTCAGCGCCTCGAGCGGTGCGCGAAAGCGTGGTCAGGCAAGTAGTGCGGTGCCGCTGCGAATGAGCTGCGCGATGGTGTCGGGTAGCCGTTCCTGATCGGGGTCGTGGTGGCGGCCCTCTCGGTGCCTGCGCAGGTTGTGGCCCATGATCGCCGCCATCTTCAGACGGCCCAGTGCGTTGAACCAGTTCATGTCCGGCAGTGCCGGGGCGTCCCCGGTGTAGAGGTCGATCAGCTCGTCCTCGCTCGGAAGGTTCGGCACCGCGCGCCCCACACCGGGGAAGTTCGCGCCGTCGGCAAAGACGAGGAACCAGCCGAGCTCGACCCGCGGATCTCCCAGGCTCCAGATCTCCCAGTCGATCAATGCCGCCGGCTCCGTGCCCCGCGCGATGATGTTGCCGAGCCGGTAGTCGCCGTGCACCAACGTGGGCGCCATCCCGTCCGGGACATCGGCGGCGAGCAGACGCAGCAACTCCTCGCCCCCGGTCACGAGTTCGGGGGGAACGGCACCCAGGGTGCGTTGCCACCGCGCCAGCTCGGCGGCCGGCGACAACGGATCACCGGCGGCCGGGATCGTGTCGACGGGCACCGCGTGCAGCAGCGGGAGCACCTCGGCGGCCCGGCGCATCCGCGCGGCAGCGACGGCCGGGTCGACCGCCGGTGTATCGAGCACCGGCTCGAGGGATTCGCCTGCGACGCACTCCATCGCGAACCACGCCGGACCGTCCTCGTCGACGGTGACGATGCGGGGCACGGGAACCGCTGTGGCTCCGAGCGTTTCCATGATCCTCGCCTGGCGCACCATGTCGTGCCGCCCGACGGGACGCTGCCCCTCGGGCACAGCCTTGACGACGAGGTCGCCCCCATCGGTCCGGACCTTGTAGGTCAGTCCGGAGTGCCCGCCGGGCAACGGCTCGAGCGGGCCGACGTCCAGGCCCGGGTTCTGCTCGCGCAGGCGACGCGCCACACGGTCGTCGAGGGTGATCGTTGCACTCACGGGCGGGGCTCCCTCGGCAGGCCGAGCACACGCTCGGCGAGGATGTTGCGCTGGATCTCGTCGGTGCCGCCTGCGATGCGGTAGCCGGGTGCGCCGAGCACGTGCTCGGTCCACGCGAACGTGCCCCACTCGCCCGAGTCGGCGATCAGGTCGCGCCCCAGCAACATCCGGACGACTTCCGAGGTGCGCGCCATGGTGTCGGTGGCGAGCAACTTGCCCACCGACGCCTCCGGGCCGGGGTCCTTGTCGGCGACGACGGCGGCGGCCACCCGCATGCCCGTCACCCGCTGGACATAGCTGCGCGTCACCAGATCCGCGACCTTGTCACGCTCGATCTCGGACAGCTCCCGGCCCAGGTGGCGGGCGAGTTCGACGGCCTGGTCCGCGTTGGCCAGGCCGAGATTCCCGGCGTCGAGGCGCTCGGCGGCCAGCACGGTCAATGCGACCGGCCAGCCCTGCCCCACCGGCCCCAGCCGGTAGTCGTCCGACAGTTCGACGCCGTCGAGATACACCTCGTTGAAGGAACTGCCCCCGGTCATCTGACGGATCGGCCGGACGGTGACACCCGGAGCGTCCATCGGGACGAGGAAGACGGTGAGGCCCTTGTGTTTGGGCGCGTCGGGGTCGGTGCGGCACACCGCGACCCCGACGTCGGCGACCCGGGCGCCGGACGTCCAGACCTTGTGCCCGGTGATCGTCCACCGGCCGTCCCGCTCGACCGCTCTCGTCCGGACCGCCGCCAGATCGGATCCGGCTTCGGTTTCCGAGAACAGCTGGCAGGCGATGATGTCGGTGCGGAGCATCGCCCGCACGTACCGCTCACACTGCTCGGGTGTTCCCCACTGGGCGATGGCCGGTGCTACCAGTTGCTGTGTGACCGAGAACATTTCGGTCCGGCGCGGCACGTCGAAACAGTTCTCCTCCCGCCGGAACGCGAGCACGTAGGACATCGGCAGGCCGCGTCCGCCGAATTCGACCGGCCAATTCATCGAACCCCAGCCGGCGTCGAACTTCGTCTGCTCGTATGCCCGGATGTGGTCGGTCTCTTCGCGTTCCTGCGCAGCGGTCCAGTTCTCGAAGACGGCGACCGAGTCGGGCCCCACCCCCCATTTGATCTGGGTGCGCGGTTCGGCGACCGTGCGCAGCCACGCGCGGGCGTCGTCCACGAACTGGTCCAGGCCGGGCATCGTTGCTTGATTCATGGCTCTTCCTCAGACTGACAGGACGGTGCAGGCGCTGATCCCGGGCGCACCGTAGACGTGGGTGAATCCGATGCGCGGGTTTCCGGGGACCTGCCGGGCACCGGCCTCCCCGCGCAATTGCGTGACGATCTCGTGTATCTGCCGGAGGCCGGACGCGCCGATCGGTTCCCCGTTCGCGATGCAACCGCCGTCGGTGTTGACCGGGATCCGCCCGCCGATCTCCGTCTCCCCCGCGGCGATCAGCTTGTCCTGCTCGCCGTGTTCGCAGAATCCGCATTCGGCCATGTGCATGATCTCGGCGCCGCTCTCCGTGTCCTGGAGTTGCGCGACATCCACGTCGGACGGTCCGAGTCCTGCCTGCTCGAATACGGCCGCCGCGGTGGACGTGCTCACGCTGGGTGGGGTTCCCGCGCCCTGTATCGACGGGCCGAACACCTCGAACGATCCGAACCGGCGGGTACCCGCCGAAATGCCCCGCAGGTGCACCGGTCGTCCGCCGAGTCGCCGGACAGCGGTCTCGCTCGCCACGACGACGGCCGCACCGCCCTCGCCGGGTGAGCAGAACATGTACCGGGTCAGGGGGTCGTTGACCATGTCCGCGGCGGCGATCGTCTCGGCGGACATGGGTTCACGCCGCCAGGCATTCGGGTTCAGGGAGCCGTTGCGATACGCCTTCTCCGCGACGGCGGCCAGTGTGGGGGCGCTGATTCCGTGTTCGCGCATGTACCGCGCGATCTTGATGCCGAAGAACTGGGTGGTGACCATGAGACCCGCCTCGCCGTAGCCGACTGGCAGACCCCAGTCCTGTGGTGCCGGGTCGAACGCGCCGCGCGGGTGCTTGTCGAAGCCGACCGCGAGTGCGATGTCGGCGGCGCCGGCACGAATGGCGTTGACGGCCGACACCAGTGCGCTACCCCCTGTCGCGCAACCGTTCTTGACGTTGGTGAACGGGATTCCGGTGAGCCCGAGTTCGGACACCAGGGTGTCGGCGAGCCCGGAGCCGTCGCTGCCACCGAACGCGACCTGAACGTCGGTCCACGCGATGCCGGCGTCGGCCAGGGCGGACGCGATCGCGTCCAGGGCGAGCCCGCGGCCGGTCTTGTCCGGTTGGCGCCCGAATTTCGACAGTCCGGCCCCGATGATCGACACAGTGGACATCAGCGGGTCTCCTTCAGATATGCGTCGGTGGCGAACCGGGGCACCGGTGCCGTGGCGACCAACGTCACCGGCGCCCCGTCGTCCAACTCGTCGAAGTCGTGGCAGTCGAGCACGCCTTCGACCCTGATTCCCTCGGGGAGTTCGACGTATCCGACCGCGAACGGCGAGAACCCGTCCGGCGGCGGAACATACGGCGGCGATTTCGGGGCGAACCGCTGGACCGTGTACGCCCAGACCGTTCCGCGTGCACTCAAGGTCAGCGGCGACATCGCCGGCCCGGCACACCTCGAGCACGCGGTGGTGGCCGGGAACGCGACGGTCGAACAGTGGGCGCAGCGGCTCGCTTCGAGCGCCGGCGCGGTGGGTGTCTCGCCCATCGTCACTCTCTCCTCGGGATTCGTCGTCGGGGTCGGGTCAGCGACCGACCCACTTCGGCTCACGCTTTTCGAGGAAGGCGTTCACGCCTTCGCGTGCGTCCTCGGACTGCAGCGCGTTGCCGACGGCGAGGTGCTCCATCACCATCAGCGACTGGATGTCCGCGTCGAGACCGCGGTCGATGCACATCTTGGTGAGCTTCATCATGAACGGGCTCTTGTCGACGATCGGTGCGATGAACTCGGCGAGAAGCTTGTCCAGGTCGTCGGCCGGCGCCGACGCGTTGATCAGGTCGAAGGCCTCCGCCTCCTTGCCGGTGAGGAGCTTGCCGGTGAGCATGAGTTCCTTCGTCTTGCGAACGCCGATCATGCGCGGCAGCCGGTAGATCGGGCCCGCGCCACCGAACAGTGCGCGGCGGATGTGGAAGTCGCCGATGCGGGCGTCCTCGGCGGCGATCGCGAAGTCGCAGGAGATCATCAGCTCGAATCCGCCTGCGGTGACGAAGCCTTCGAGGACGGCGACGGACGGGGTGTTCATCGAGTACAGGCGGTCGCACACCCGGGCCGACAGCACCGCGACATCCATCGCGGTGGTGGAGCCGACGTACTTCTCCCGCAGTTCGTCGAGGTCGAATCCCGAGCAGAACGTGCCGTCACGTCCACGCAGGACCAGCACCTTGAGTTCGGGGTCGTTGTCGACCTCGACGATGATCTCGTCGAGGCGGTGCAGCAACTCGACGGTGACCGCGTTCTTCTTGTGCGGGCGGTTGAGCCACACGCGGGCGACGTCGCCGTCCTTCTCGAGCACGATGTGGTCGGTGTCCACCATGTCGGGGTCCTTTCGAGGAATGAAACTGAACTGGATTCACTTCAGTTCTACTGGGTGGGAGGTGGTCCGTCAATAGCGGGATCGAAAAGCGTTGGTTTCGGCCGGCAGCAGCCGGCCCGATGTCAGAGTCCGACGAGATCCGCGATCCGCCCGCGGTGCGCCCGCGAATCCCCCAGCAGCGGTTCGTCTCCGAGCGCGCGGCGAACATAGGAGTGCGTCGCGTGTTCCCAGGTGAAGCCGACTCCCCCGTGCAGTTGCACGGCCTCCATCGCGGTGGCGATCACGGCCTCGGTGCAGACCGCACCCGCGACAGCGGCCGGAAGCGCCGCGGCGCCCGGGTCTTCCGCGAACACCGCGGCCGCGTACCGCGCCGCCGATCGCGCCTTCTCGAGGTCGACGAGAGTGTTCGCCAGTCGATGCTTGACGGCCTGAAAAGAGCCGATCGACCGCCCGAACTGGCGGCGCTGCACGGTGTATTCCCTTGTACTGTCCAGCAATCGGTCGATCACGCCGACGTGCTCGCAGGCCAGTCCGATCACCCCGAGGCTGTGCAACGATTCGACCGCGCGCGGTGCGTCACCGGGTCCGGCGAGACGCACCGCCTCCGCGTCGTCGAAGAGCAGATTCGCCTGCCGCCGACTGGGGTCGACCACCGGAAGTTCTGTTCGCCGCACCGTCGCGGTCCGCAGATCGACCGCATAGAGGCCTGGTCCGTCGTCGGCGTGCGCGAGCAGCACGACGACATCGGCGGCGCCGCCCTGCACGACATTCGTCGCGCGACCGGACAGCGACCATCGGTCGCCGGCACGCGTGGCGTCGACGAAATCGGTCTGCGCGCTCAGGGCCGTCACCGTCGCGACGAGTTCACCCCGGACGACCCGGTCGAGCAGTTCGTCGACCGTGTGCGACCTTTCGGCCGCGAGCAGGGCGTGGACTCCCAGCGTGGCGGATGTGAGCACCGGTTCGCAGACCAGCGCTCTCCCGCATTCTTCGAGGACGATGCCGAGTTCGACCATGCCGTATCCGAGGCCGCCGCGATCCTCCGGCACCGTCAGGGCAGCGACGTTCATCTCCTCGACGAGCAGTGACCACAACTCGGGGGAATAGCCGGACTCCGACTGGGCGGCGCGTCGGCTGCTTTCGATCGTCGAATGGCGGTCGAGTAGGCGGCGGATGACGTCGCGGATGTCTTCGTGCTCGGCGACGGGGGTCATCGCCGGGGGTTCGGTCTCGGGCCAGGGGCTGGAATGGGAGGACTGCATTGAACTCTCCTGTAAATTGACGTGAGTTCAGTTTAGTTTCGCAGAAGTCGAGACGGCAAGGACCCTCGACAGACCCACCCATGTTGAACTAAGTTCATTTCATGACCGATGCACTCGTGATCGAGCAGTACTACGCGATCCTCGACAGCGGCCGGATCGACGACGCGGTCGCCCTGCTCGACGAATCGATCGAGTTCGCCATAGTCCTTCCCGGTACCGTCCGACGCGGCCACAGCCGCGCCGACATGCTCAGCTATCTCCGGGGACGACCCCCGGTCGATCGACGGCACGTGCTGCTGCGGACGAGCAGCGACCGCGACGTCCAGTTCGCCTACGGCTCCGTCGTCGAGAACGAGACGAAGACGACCGGCTACTTCCTCGCCGCCATGCACTTAGGCGCCGACGGCACCATCGACGCGTACGAGGTGTCGTTCGACACCGAATTCAGCATTCTCAGAAGGGAGTTGGCACATGACAAGCGCGACTGACCTGGACTCGAGGACGTCACCGACGCCCGTGCTCGTCGCGTGGTTCGCGATCATGGATTCGGACGATCCCGACCGCGTCCTGACCATGATCACCGACGACTTCCGGATGTCGATTCAATTCTCCACCGGCGGCGGGAAAGCAGCCGAGTTCGTCGGCGATCGCGCAGGCCTCGTCGGGTACCTGCAGCAACGCGAGAAGAGCGTGCTGGTGCACGAGATCCTCGCGGGCTCGCGGGTGGGGGACGTCGAACTGGCGCTGGGACGCACCACCCGGAACGGCGAATTCGAGGCGTCGTTCAACACGTCGGCACAGCTCGACGCGTCGGGGCTCGTGCGGAGGTTGCTCATCTGCCGCACCCCCGAAATCTCGTTCTGACACCCCTG
>NZ_JBHUSF010000224.1:0-15153 GCF_042673295.1 Rhodococcus sp. NPDC057014 | reverse complement strand
GCGGCGCCGGCGGCAGCGGTGGATCCGGCAGCGCGAAATGACAGAGACCACACGACTGGGGAGAAGCGCGTGAACACCACCTACACGGCGGCAGCAACGGAAATCGGCAGCGTCGACGTCGGACTGCTCGCCGTCGGCATGCTCGGCACCCTGGCGTACTTCGTCGTCGGTATCGCCGTCCTCGGCGTCGGCTTCGCCGTCCTCGACCTCGCCACCCCCGGCAATCTCCGGCACCAGGTATACGTCGACAAGAACCCCAACGCGGCGATCCTGCTGGCGTCCAACCACCTCGCGCTCGCCGTCGTCGTGGTCACCGCGATCCTCACCAGTTCCGACGGATTCGCGCAGGGACTCGCCGACTCCGCGGTCTACGGCTTGTTCGGAGTGCTGCTGCAGGTCATCGCGCTGCGGTTGATGAACGTGCTGCTGCCGGGCCAGTTGGTCGGCTTGGTCGGGAACCCGCAGATGTGCGGTGCCGCATGGGCGGTCGGCGCGAGCCTGTTCGCCATCGGCCTCGTGAACGCCGCCGCACTCACCTGATCTCGTGACCACCACAGCGGCACAGCCGAACGCCCCCCGCGCGCTCAGTGGACGGTCCAGGGCGTTCCTGCTCACCGCGGTCGCCGCCTGCGCGGCGTGCGGCCTGATCTACGAACTGGCGCTGCTGACACTGTCGGTCAGCCTGACCGGCGGCGGAATCACCCAGACGTCCCTGATCGTCGCGGGTTTCGTGGCGGCACTGGGGGTGGGCGCCCTCGCCGCCAAACCGCTGCTGTCCACCGCCGCCGCGTCGTTCGTGGTCGTCGAGATCGTCCTCGGACTCGTCGGTGGCTTCAGCGCGGTGACCCTGTACGTGACCTTCACGTTCTTCGGTTCCAGCGCAATCGTTCTGGTGCTCGCCACCGCACTGATCGGTGTGCTGGTGGGCGCCGAGGTGCCACTGCTGATGACCCTGCTGCAGTCGGGCCGCAACGACACCGACGCCGAGAGCACCGGAAAGGTGCTGGCGAACCTCAACGCCGCCGACTACGCGGGCGCCCTCGTCGGCGGCCTGCTCTGGCCGTTCGTCCTGCTGCCGGTCGCCGGGATGATCCGCGGCGCCGCGATCACCGGCATCATCAACCTCGTCGCCGCCGCCGTGGTGGCGCTGATCCTGCTCAGGTGGCAGCTCAGCCTGCGCACCCGGCTCCTCGCGGTCGTGGCGCTGCTCGTCGCCGCCGCCTGCATCGCGGTGCTGCTGGTTCGCGCCGACGGCATCGAAACCACGTCACGCCAACGCCTCTACACCGATCCCGTCGTCGCCGCGGAAAGGTCGCAGTACCAGGAGATCGTCGTCACCGAACGCGGTGGAGACGTGCGGCTCTTCCTCGACGGCGACCTCCAGTTCTCCAGCGTCGACGAACACCGGTACACCGAATCGCTCGTGTACCCGGCGATGGCGGACGACCCCGAACGGGTACTGATCCTCGGCGGCGGCGACGGCCTCGCCGCCCGAGAGGTCCTGCGACTGCCCGGCGTCGAGGACATCGTGCAGGTCGAACTCGACCCGGCGGTCGTCGAACTCGCGAACACGCGACTGTCCGGGCTGAACCAGGGCGCGCTGCAGGACCCGCGCGTGCACGTGGTCCTCGACGACGCGTTCCGGTGGCTCCGCGACGCACCGGACTCGGGATTCGACGCCGTCATCGTCGACCTCCCCGACCCGGACACCCCGGCACTCGGGCGCCTGTACTCCACCGAGTTCTACGGTCTCGCCGCCGCAGTCCTCGACCCCGGCGGACTGATGGTCGTGCAGTCCGGCAGTCCCTACTCGACGCCCGACGCGTACTGGCGCACCACCTCGACCGTCGCGTCCGCGGGTCTGGCCGTCACGCCGTACCACGTGCTCGTGCCCAGCTTCGGGGACTGGGGGTACGTCCTCGCCCGCCGCGGTCCCGAACCGCCGGCGCTGCGCCTGCCCCGCAATGTCCCCGAACTCCGCTTCCTCGACGAACCCACCCTCGCCGCGTCCGCGATCTTCCCGCGCGACCGTCCCCGCCGCGAACTCGAGCCCTCGACCCTCGACCGGCCGCGCATCGTCGACGACATGCGGAAGGGTTACGAGCGCTGACGCACCCGTGAGTACTTATCAACCGCCCGACGTTGATAAGTACTCACGGGCGCAGCAGGTTACCGAGCCTGCGGGCGGCGTCGACGACCGCTGAACCCAGCGCCGCCTCGTCGGGCATCTCGAAGACCGACACGCCGACGCTCGCGAGCGTATCGCCGCGACGTCCGGGTACGGCCGCGGAGACGCCGAGTACGGCCGGGATCACCTCGCCATCGGTGACGGCGTAGCCACGGGCGCGCGCCACGGTGACCTCTTCGCGTTCGCCGTCCATCGCGGGGAGTGCGGCGAGGATCGCAAGTCCGGCCGAGCCGCGGTCGACGGGGTCGACCTGGCCGGGCCGGAACGCGACGTGCACCTTCGCGCTGCGCGGTTCCACCACCATGAGGGCCCGGACTTCCGTCGCGTTCTCGCGAACCACGAGATGGACGGTGGCCTGGACGGCATCGGCGAGCTCTTCGAGCACGGGTCGTGCCAGTGTGCGCAGGTCCTGCTCGACGGGTTCGGCCAGGGTCACCAGTCCCGCGCCGAGTGTGACGCGTTTGAACCCGTCCTTTCGGCAGAGCCGATGTGCCTCGAGGGTGCGGATCAGCCGATGCGCGACGGTCCGGTGGACTTCGATCCCGTCGGCTATCTCCGTGACGGACAGTCCGTGCGGATGTGCTGTCAGCAACTCGAGAATCTCGAGCCCGTGGTGAAGGGTTTTGGACATCCCCGAATCGAGCTGAACTGCGCTTTTGCGTGAAGGTTCCGGCGGCCGTTCGTCGGTCGTGCTCACTGTCTTGCCCACCCTCCTTGACGTCTGTGAGGTGCGACACCTACTCTTTCATCATATCGCACAGTGCGTGCGATTATCGCACAAATGAGTCGAGTAGGGCAAGAGCCGTGGTTACGCGGAAGGGTCCAGGGAGTACCTCATGAGCAGTAGTACCGGAGCGGTCGATGCGGTGGCCGTCGCTCGGCTGCATCAGCTGTACGGGCGGCAGAGTCACCTCATCGACGGGGGCGACGCGTCAGGGTGGGCGCAGACGTTCACGGACGACGGCGAATTCCATTCCCCCAGTTACCCGGAGCCGGTATCGGGAACCGACGAGCTGATCGCATTCGCCGAACGCTTCCACGCAGGGGCGCGGGCGGCGAACGAGGTTCACCGTCACGTGATCACCAACGTCGCGATCGACGAAGCGGACGACGGCGCCTCCACCGTGCGCGCCTATCTGCAGATCGTCGCTACTTCGGTGGGCGGCGACTCGCGACTCGTGCGGATGACGACGTTCACCGACCGCGTGGTACTCGACGGCGACCGCTGGCGGATCGTCCGCCGCGACGTGCGGCGCGACGACACCGCGTAGTGCCCGCTGGACCGAGAAGGCATTTCAGACGACAGAAAGTGAAGAGAACACCATGACCTCGAGTGCAGACCAGACCAATCCCGGCCGTACCGTGACGGCGCAGATGACGGCGCACTACCCGGAGATGGCAGGCAAGGTCGCGGTGATCACCGGCGCGGCCCAGGGCATGGGCGCAGCGTTCGCCGCGGGCCTCGCCACCCGCGGCGTCCACGTGGTCGGCGCCGACATCAACGAAGATCAGATGAAGCTCACCGCCGAGGAGATCACGATCGCCCTCGCGTCGAAGTCCCTGGCAGATCGGCCCGGGACTGTCGTCGGCGCGCGGATCGACGTCACCGAGGCGGAGGAGCACGAGACTCTGGCGCAGGTGGCGCTGAAAGAATTCGGCCGCATCGACTTCTGGATCAACAACGCAGGAATCTTCCCGTTCGCGCCGGCGGAGGAGATCTCCCCCGAACAGATCGGTGCCACCCTGTCGGTCAACGTCGAGGGTGTGCTGTTCGGCGCCCAGGCGGCGGCACGCCACATGCAGCACGGCGGCGCGATCGTCAACATGTCGTCCGTGTCGGCGGTCCGGGTCCGGAAGGGCCGCGGCGCGTACTGCACGTCGAAGGCGGCGGTCGCGCATCTCACCGAATCGCTCGCGGTCGAATTCGGGGACAAGGGCATTCGAGTGAACTCGATCGCACCCGGGTACATCGACACGGCGATGACGCAGTGGGTGCAGGACGATCCGGCAGCGCTGAAGCACGCCCTCGACGTGGTCCCACTGCACCGTCTCGGATCGCCGGAGGAGGTGTTCGGCCCGTTGCTGTTCCTGCTGTCGGACAGTGCGCGTTACGTGACGGGTCACAGTATCGCCGTCGACGGCGGTTCGCGGCATGTCTGAGTCGGTGACCTATCCCGGCGTCGTGCTGATCACCGGAGCCGCGGGCGGCATGGGCGCCAATCACGCCCGTGCCCTCGCGGCCAGGGGAACGCACGTCTGTGTTGCCGACGTGGCGGACTGCTCGGCTGTCGTCGAGGAGATCACGACGGCAGGAGGTTCGGTGTCCGCGCACGAACTCGATGTCACCGACGCCACTGCCTGGACTCGAGTGGTCGACGAGATCCGTGGCGCTCGAGGTGAATTGGGTGGCCTGGTCAACAATGCCGGAATCTCGCGCCGACTGGAGTTCATGGACACGCCCGACGACGTCTGGGAACTGACCATGAGGATCAACCTCTTCGGACCGTTCTACGGCATGAAGGCCGTCGCCCCGCTCCTGCGCGACAGCGGTGGCGGGTCGATCGTCAACATCTCGTCGATCTCCGGGCAGATCGGATACTTCTCACCCGCGTACTCGTCGAGCAAGTGGGGACTGACCGGGCTGTCGAAGTCGGCGGCCGGCAATCTTGCCCGGTGGGGTATCCGCGTCAACTCCGTGCACCCGGGCCTCGTGGGCACGGCGTTACTCGGAGGCGCGGACGGCTTCGTCCGGGCCGCGGTCGACAGCATCCCCTTCGGTCGCATGGGCACCCCGGACGAGATCACGGACGCCGTCCTGTTCCTGCTGTCCGACCGCTCCACCTACATGAGCGGAAGTGAAGTCACGGTCGACGGCGGCCTCGTGTCGAACGGCCTGTACCACCGCATCATTGCCGAGACGGGAGCGAACCTTTCATGAGCGAGAACTACGACGTCATCGTCGTCGGCGGTGGCGGAGCCGGACTCGCCGCGGCCGTGTCCGCCGCCGAACGGGGCGCCGCGGTGCTGCTGTTCGAGTCGGAAACCGAACTCGGCGGATCGACGCAATTGTCCGCCGGACTGTTCACGGCGGCCGGCACCAGCGTGCAACGCGGTCTGGGGATCGAGGACTCCGCCGAGAAGTTCTTCCAGCACTACATGGACCTCAATCAGTGGATGCTGGCCCCGGGCCTGATCCGCACGTTCTGCGAGAACGCCGGACCCACCCTCGAATGGCTGATCGAACTCGGCGTCGAGATTCCGGCAGTCGTGTCCGCCAACGCCCACCAGCCCGGTCTGTGCCAGGCAGGAGTCGAGGACGTCTGGCGGGGCCACGTCCCGAAGGATCAGGGCTACGGTCTCGTCCAGGTGCTCGATGCCGCCCGACGCAGGCACGGCGTCGAGGCGATCCTGAACACCCGAGTGCAGAGGCTGATCGAGGAGGACGGCCGCGTGGTCGGAGTCGTCGCCGACGACATCGAGGTCCGAGCCGGTTCCGTGGTCGTCGCGTCCGGCGGGTTCGCACAGGACCCCGAACTCGTCGACCGTTACTACCCGGCAGCGAACAACGCCGGCGACTCCCTGTTCGTGGTCGCCGCCCCCGGCAGCCGGGGAGACCACCTCCGCTTCGGTAGGACCGTCGATGCCGCCGTCGCGGGCGACGGGTGGGGGCTGATGCTCCCGACCGTCTACTTCCAGCGCTTCCACCACTGGCAATCCGGCTTCCCGCCCAAGTCGCGGGTGTATGTCAACCACGGCGGCCGGCGGTTCATGGACGAGGACGCGTCGTACGCGGTGTCCACGGGCATCATCGACGCCCAGGGCGGACATGCCTGGGTGATCTTCGACGAGAAGGCCCGCGTGAATCTCGCGCCCGGCTATGCCGACTGGACACCCGAACGGATCGCCGACGAGGTGGCAGCCGGGCGCACGTTCAGCGCCGGCAGCCTGGCGGAGCTCGCGGAACAGATCCGGGTGCCCGCCGACGCCCTCACCGCCACCGTCGCCCGGTGGAACGACCAACTTCCGGCCGGCGTCGACGAGGACTATTTGCGGCACCGGACGCTCCGGAACAAGGGTTCGGACGAGAACCCCGAGCCGATCGGCGAGGCCCCCTTCTTCGCCGCGCGGATCCTTCCCGCCGAACTCGTGTGCACCCACGCGGGCCTGGAGATCGATGGAGATGCCGCCGTCGTCGATGTGCGAGGACACCGGATACCGGGCCTCTTCGCAGCGGGCGAAGCCGGAGCAGGCATCCTGGGACTCAGGTATGTCGGTGGCGGCAACGCGGTGGCCAACGCTGTGACCATGGGCCGCATCGCGGGCCGAAACGCGGCGAAGGCCGCATCAGGACCCCACCCCTCATAGGAGAACTTGCCATGGGATTTTCCCGCCCCGCTGTCCCCGACAGCGAAATCGGTGCGAGGACCTTGAAGAAGGTGTCGTACCGCATCCTTCCGTTCGTCATGTTGCTGTACATCTTCAACTACATGGACCGCACCAACATCAGCTACGCGCAGCTGGGGATGCAGCACGAACTCGGCATCACGGTCGGCACGTTCGGCGCGGTGGCGTCGATCTTCTTCCTGGCCTACGTCGTGTTCGAGATCCCCTCCAACATGGCCCTGAAGAAATTCGGGGCACGCATCTGGCTGGCCCGGATCGCGATCACGTGGGGCATCGTCACCGTGATCATGGGCTTCGTCAACAGCGTCACGCAGCTCTACGTCGCCCGCGTCGCCCTCGGCATCGCCGAGGCGGGTCTCTTCCCGGGCCTGCTGCTGTACTTGACGTTTTGGTTCCGCTCTGGTGAGCGGGCCAGGGCGATCGCCATGATGGCCATGGCGCAGCCGATCGCCATGATCGTCGGATCCTTCACCGGCGGTCTGATCCTCGACCACATCTCCTGGTTCGACATGAGCGGTTGGCGCTGGGTGTTCATCCTGCAGGGTGCACCGACGATCGTGCTGGGCCTGATCGTTCTGGTGTACCTGCCCAACCGGCCACGCGAGGCGAAATTCCTGACCACGCGCGAATCCGAGTGGCTCGAAGGTGAGATCACCGCGGAGTACCAGGAGCCCGAAACCCACGCGGGTGTGAAGGAGCAGCTCGGCGCGATCAAGAATCGGAGGATCCTGCATCTCGCCGTCGCGAATCTGTTCGCCGCCTGTGGTCTGTACGGTTTCACGTTCTTCCTGCCGCAGATCGTGAAGCAGATGGATCCGAGCTACTCGGCCACCAACATCGGTTTCCTCGGTGCGGTCCCGTTCCTGGTCGGCGCTGTCGGAATGCTGCTGATCAGCCGGTACTCGGATCGGACGGGTGAGCGGAAGCTCTTCGTCATCGGCCTGATGGTCCTGGCCGCCGTCGGGTTGTTCGGCACCATTGTCTTCCGGCACTCGCCGGTGCTGGCGTTGACGTCGCTGTCGATGGTGGCGGTGGGTGTGCTCGGGTATATGGCGCCGTACTGGGCGATGGCGGCGCAGGTGCTCACCCGCGCCGAGACGGCTGTGGGCCTCGCAGCCATCAACACGATCGCCGCGATGGGCGGCTTCTTCGGCCCCTACGTCATCGGGAAGAACGCCACCGCCGACAACGTCACGATCGGCCTGTACTTCCCGATCGGGTGCCTGCTGATCTGTGCCGTAATGCTCGCATTCCTGAAGATCCCGAAGAAGGAACCGGTCGAACTGGCAGAAGCAACATCATCAACTAGTTCATAGATATACTAAAGGCGGAGGTGGCGGGCGCTGGGCCCGCCACCGGCTCGCGATAGGGTTCCTCCATGACCGATGACGTAGCGCCGGTGCCCGTCGAGGTGCCCGACAGCCTCGACTTCTGGTCGTTCATCGAACTGGCGAACAGGCGTCTGAGCACGGAATACGGTTCGACGCACGAACTCGCCACCCAGGTGCTCCTGACGTTGAACCGCGCGTCGAACGTAGTGACATACGACCTGGAGTCGTCGATCCACCGACCGCGCGGGCTGTCGTGGTCGGCGTTCCGGCTGATGTTCGTGACGTGGCTGGCGGGTCCGGTCGAGTCGAAGACCGCCGCCAAGCTCACCGGCATGAGCCGGGCCGCCGTGTCGAATCTGACGAAAACGCTGGTCAGCGGGGGTCTGATGGAGCGGTCCCCGGACGAGCGGGACGGCCGGTCGGTCCAGTTGTCGCTCACCGAGAAGGGCCGCAGCGAGATCGGCGAGATCTACCGTGAGCAGAACGAGCGCGAACACGCCTGGGCGAGCGTGCTCACCGAGCCGGAGCAGCGCATTCTCGTCATGCTGCTCGACAAGTTGATCACCAATCGCAGCCAGTTCGACGTCCGCGGCCGCAACTGACCCTGCTGTGCCTCCCGGAAAGCCTGTGCTTGCCATCACGCCCCCAATTTAGTTAATGTGTTTACTACTACGAACACGCACTTCTAGGGAGGCCGGTCATGGCGTTCTATCGGCACGTGGGCAACATTCCGCCCAAGCGGCACACGCAGCACCGTGACGACAACGGTCAGCTCTACTTCGAGGAGCTGATGGGCGAAGAGGGGTTCTCCTCCGACTCCTCGCTGCTCTACCACCGCCACATCCCGTCGGCGATCGTCGATGCCACGGTGTGGGAGCTGCCCGACCAGAGCACCACCCCCAATCATCCGCTCAAGCCCCGTCACCTGAAGCTGCACGACCTCTTCCCGGAGGCGGTCTGGGCCGACACCGACGTGGTCACCGGACGCCGGCTGATCCTCGGCAACGCCGACGTCCGCATCTCCTACGTGGTCGCCGCCAAGGAGTCGCCGCTGTACCGCAACGCGATCGGCGACGAAATGGTGTACGTCGAATCCGGTGCCGCCACCGTCGAAACCGTGTTCGGCGCGCTCGAGGCGAAGCAGGGCGACTACGTCCTGATTCCGATGTCGACCACGCACCGCTGGATCCCTCAGGGCCCGGAACCGTTGCGCGCCTATGCAATGGAGGCGAACAGTCACATCGTCCCGCCGAAGCGCTACCTGTCGCGGTTCGGCCAGCTGCTCGAGAACGCGCCCTACTGCGAGCGCGACCTGCACGGGCCGTCCGACACACTGCAGTCCGAGGGCACGGACGTCGAGGTGCTCGTCAAGCACCGGACGTCGCACGGGATCGTCGGCACGCGAATGGTGTACCCGCAGCATCCCTTCGACGTCGTGGGCTGGGACGGGTGCCTGTACCCGTACACGTTCAACATCTCCGACTACGAACCCATCACCGGGCGCGTGCACCAGCCGCCGCCGGCGCATCAGGCGTTCGAGGGCAACAACTTCGTCATCTGCAACTTCGTGCCCCGCAAGGTCGACTACCACCCGCTGTCGATTCCGGTGCCGTACTACCACTCGAACGTCGACTCCGACGAGATCATGTTCTACGTCGGCGGCGACTACGAGGCGCGCAAGGGTTCCGGCATCGGGCAGGGGTCCATCTCGATCCACCCCGGCGGCCACGCGCACGGACCGCAGCCCGGCGCGTACGAACGCAGCATCGGCGCCGAGTTCTTCGACGAACTGGCCGTCATGGTCGACACGTTCCGTCCGCTCGAACTCGGCGAGGGCGCACTGGCCTGCGAGGACTCGGGCTACGCGTGGACCTGGGCAGGACGGGGGCCGAAGCAGTGATCCCCGCTCTCTTCTCCGGTCTCTGCGACGACGCCGCCCTGTTTCCGCCCGGAAACGCGCCGCTCCCCGACGCTCTGCCCGCGCACACCCGGCATCTGTCGGCGCCGTACGGGGATCTCGTCGGACCCTTCGTGTTCCCCGTCCCCCGGCTGGACGAACTGTCAGCGGGTGCGATCGAGTTGAGCCTGACGCTGCCCGGTGGCCCGGCCACGCTCGAATCCGCACTCGACCGCCTCGCGCAGATCGACGGTGCCACCGCGGTAGCGCTCGAGATCGCGGCGCCCGCCGAGCAGACGGCCGCGGAGTTCTTCGCCGCACTGGACGCCGCGGCAGACCTGACGTCCGGCTGTGAGGTGTTCGTCGAGGTTCCGCGCGGCGAGCGCCGGGCCGACTTCCTCGCAGCACTCGTCGGCGGCCCGTTCGCGGCGAAGTTCCGCACGGGAGGCGTTGTCGCCGAGGCCTACCCGGACGAGAGCGAACTCGCGTCCGCTGTGCGCGCCGCCGTGACGGCGGGTATCCCGTTCAAGGCCACGGCGGGACTGCACCACGCCGTGCGCAACACCGATCCGCACACCGGCTTCGAGCAGCACGGTTTCCTCAACGTGCTTCTCGCCACCCGGCACGCACTCCACGGCGCCGACACCGACCGGGTGGCCGCGACCCTCGCGGAGCGTGACGGCACCCGGATCGCCCGCGAACTGGGCGACCTCCCCGCCGACGTCGTCGGCGCCGTCCGCACCGCCTTCCGGTCCTTCGGCACGTGCAGCATCCTCGAGCCCGTCGAAGATCTCGTCGCACTGCACCTCGTGCCGTCGTCCGCCCTCGCCCCCGCCGATGAACACGCTTCCGCCGATGAAGGAGCCCACGCATGACCGTCCTCGATATTCCCGCCGATTCCCTGTTCGGGCTGGAGAACCTGCCGTACGGCGTGTTCTCGACCGCGGACTCGGCCCCCCGGGTCGGTGTGCGGGTGGGAGATTCCGTCGTGGATCTCGCCGCCGCCCTCGGTGACGACGTCTTCGCGCAGCCCACCCTCAACGCGTTCATGGCGCAGGGCCCGGCCCGCTGGAGTGAGGTTCGCCGGCAGATCACCGAATTCGTCCAGGGTGACCTCGCCGACACGGCGGTGTTCGCGGTCGAGGACGTGACGATGCACCTGCCGGTGGCAATCGCCGACTACGCCGACTTCTACGCGTCCGAATATCACGCCACCAACCTCGGACGGTTGTTCCGCCCCGACTCCGAGCCGCTGATGCCCAACTGGAAGCACCTGCCGGTCGGATACCACGGGCGGTCGAGCACCGTCATCGTGTCGGGCACCGACGTGATCCGGCCGTGCGGGCAGCGCAAGGCCCCGAATCAGGACGCCCCCGACTTCGGCCCGTCCCGGCGCCTCGACATCGAGGCCGAAATGGGCTTCCTCGTCGGTGTCCCGACGAAGCTGGGGGAGACCATCACCCCGGATCGGTTCGCGGACCACGTGTTCGGCGCGGTCGTCGTGAACGATTGGTCGGCCCGCGACATCCAGGCCTGGGAGTACGTGCCGCTCGGCCCGTTCCTCGGGAAGAGTTTCGCGACGTCCATCTCCCCGTGGGTGGTGCCGCTGGCGGCTCTCGAGGCGGCCCGCATCGACACCCCGATCCAGGATCCGCAGCCGCTGCCGTACCTGCGCGGCGAGGAGAAATGGGGTCTGGACATCGACCTGGCCGTCGAATGGAACGGGCACGTCGTCTCGCGCCCGCCGTACGCGCAGATGTACTGGTCGCCGGCGCAGATGCTCGCGCACACCACGGTCAACGGCGCCGCGGCCAGCACCGGTGACCTGTTCGCGTCGGGCACCATCTCCGGACCGGAGAAGGACCAGCGCGGCGCGTTCATCGAACTGACGTGGGGCGGGCAGGAACCCGTCGTCGTGGGCGACGAGAAGCGCACGTTCCTCGAGGACGGCGACGAGATCGCCATCTCCGCCACCGCGCCGGGCCCCAACGGCACCCGCATCGGCTTCGGTGAGGTGCGGGCCCGCATTGCTCCCCCTGTGAGTACTTGTTAACCGCGGGCGGTTAACAAGTACTCACGGGTGGTAGGCAGTAGTCATGACCGAGAACTTCGTCGAGACCACTGCCTTGCCGGACACCGGCGTCGCGTTCCTCACCCTGAACCGCCCCGAACAGCGCAATCCGCTGTCGTCCGAGGCCATGCGGGATGTCACCGCAGCGCTTCGGAAGCTGGGCGACGACGACACCACCCGCGTCGTCGTCATCAGGGCTGCAGGACCGGTGTTCTCCGCGGGTCACGACCTGAAGGAGATGATCGGCCGCACCCTCGAGGACGAGCAGGCCATCTTCGACACCTGCGTCGAGATGATGCAGGCCGTGCAGGAGATTCCGCAGCCGGTCATCGCGTCCGTCCAGGGTGCGGCGGTCGCGGCGGGCTGTCAGCTCGCCGCGTCGTGCGACCTCGTGGTGGCGTCGTCGAACGCGGTGTTCGGGACGCCGGGCGTGAAGATCGGCCTGTTCTGCTCCACCCCGATGGTGGCCCTGAGCCGCGCGATCGGACGTAAGCGCGCCCTGCAGATGTTGCTCACCGGTGAGACGATCGATGCGGAGACCGCCGCGGACTGGGGTCTGGTGAACCTGGTGGTCGCGCCGGAGGACCTCGACGCGCAGACCCGGGCGCTCGCCGCGAAGATCACGACGGCCAGCCCGCTCACCGTGAAGATCGGCAAGCAGGCGTTCTACCGCCAGATCGACCTTCCCCAGGGCGAGGCGTATCAGGCGATGGCCGAGACGATGGCCACCAACGCCGTCACCTGCGACGCCCAGGAAGGCATGCAGGCGTTCGTCGAGAAGCGCACTCCGCAGTGGCAGGGAAAATAGCCCTCCGCGACAGGCCCTGCCTGCATTGCGTGGTGTCGCGAACCGGCGAAAGATCAGGGGTGCAGTGGCTGCGGCCGCGGGCCGTCGGCGCCCGCCGACGGTGGACCGCGACAGGCCGGCCACCGAGAATGTTCTCACTGCGGGGCGACGGTCCCGCGGGAGGTGACATCGATGTTCATCCAAATCATTCAAGGAAAGGTGTCGGACGAGGCCGGCCTCGTCCGGTGCATGGACCGCTGGACCGAGGACGTGCGTCCGGGGGCGACGGGCTTCCTCGGATGCACCCAGGGATTGTGCGACGACGGAACGTTCATCGCGCTGGCGCGATTCGAATCGGCAGAGGCTGCCCGGCTCAACAGTGAGCGTCCCGAGCAGGGCGCCTGGTGGGCGGAGACCGAGCGGTGCTTCGACGGCCCGGTGTCCTTCATGGACTGCCCCGAGGTGGCCGAGTGGATGGGCGGCGGTTCGGACGACGCGACGTTCGTGCAGGTCATGGAGGGCCACACCACGGACGCGCACCGGATGCGGGAGTTGCTGGACGAGTCCGCCGACCGGGTGCACGAGCTGCGGCCGGAGATCCTCGGTGGAACGCTGTGCACGTACGGCGACGGCGGGTACGTCGAGGCGGTGTACTTCACGTCCGAAGCGGAGGCCCGTTCCCACGAGAAGATGGAGATTCCGGACGACCTGAGGTCGTTGTTCGAGGAGGAGGGCCGGCTGACCGACGACGTGACGTACTACGACATGCATTCGCCGATGCTGGTGTCGTCGGGGCGGTAGCGAACCTCTGGCGAGGTAGTTGGACGTCCTATAACCTTCGTGCATGAGTCTGGATGCGCGCACCGATACCGTCGACGGAGTGCTGCGGCGCTCGGCCGCCAAGTTCCCCGACCGCAGGGCGTTGACGTTCGAGGACCGCACGTGGACGTACCGCGAACTCGACGACGCCGTCAGCCGCGCCGCCGCCTACCTGCAGTCGCTGGGACTGTCGGCCGGTGAGCGCGTCGCCGCGTACGGCACCAACTCGGACGCGTACACGATCGGCTTCCTGGCCTGCGCGCGTGCGGGTCTCGTGCACGTCCCCGTCAACTATGCGCTCAGGGGCGACGAGCTGACCTACCTGGTGTCGCAGTCCGGGAGCACCGCGGTGCTGGTCGATCCGGCGCTGCGGGGCACCCTCGACTCGATCCGGGACGGACTGGACCTGCGTCACGTGGTGCCGCTGCGTGACGCCGAGGATTCCCTGCTCGCCCACTCCGGCTCCGGCGACGTGCCCGCCGTGGCCGCGCCGGTCGCGTCCACCGACCTGGCGCAGCTGCTGTACACGTCGGGGACGACGTCGAAGCCGAAGGGCGCCATGATGACTCACGGTGGACTCGTGCACGAGTACGTGTCCTCCGTGATCGCCCTCGCGCTGGACGAGCGTGACAATCCGCTGATCTGCATGCCGCTGTACCACTCGGCGGGCATGCACGTGTTCATGCTGCCGTACCTGTCGGTGGGTGCCTCGGTGCATCTGATGCAGACCCCCGACATCCCGGAGATCCTGCGCCGCATCGAGGCGGATCGCATCGGCTCGCTGTTCCTGGCGCCGACGGTGTGGGTGCCGCTCGCCGGACATCCCGATCTCGAGACCCGCGACCTGTCGTCGTTGAAGAAGGCGCAGTACGGCGCGTCGATCATGCCGGTGACGGTGCTGAACCGGCTGCGCGAACGCTACCCCGACCTCGGCTTCTACAACTGCTTCGGACAGTCCGAGATCGGGCCGCTCGCCACCGTGCTGCAGCCCGCCGAGCACGAGGCGCGGCCGTCGTCGTGCGGCAAGGCCGTGTTCTTCGTCGAGACCCGGGTGGTGGACCCGGACGGCAACGACGTTCCGGACGGCACGCCCGGCGAGGTGCTCTACCGCTCGCCCCAGCTGTGCCTCGGGTACTGGGACAACCCCGACGCCACCGCGGAGGCGTTCCGCGACGGCTGGTTCCACTCGGGTGATCTGGTGACGCGAGACCCGGAGGGGTACATCACCGTCGTCGACCGCATCAAGGACGTCATCAACACCGGCGGCATCCTGGTGGCGTCACGGGAGGTCGAGGACGCCGTCTACACGCACCCGGACGTCGCCGAGGTGGCGGTCATCGGGACGCCGGACGACAAGTGGATCGAGGCGATCACCGCGGTGGTGGTGCTGCGGGAGGACGCGGCCGGCGTGACGCCCGACGGGTTGATCGCCCACGTCAAGGAGCGCATCGCGCCGTTCAAGGTGCCCAAGCAGGTGGTGTTCGTGGACGAGCTGCCCCGCAACCAGAGCGGAAAGCTGCTCAAGCGGGAACTGCGGGCGACACTCTGACTACTACTTCTTGGTGGACGCCCTCTCGATCAGCTCGACCGGAAGCTTCACCGATTCGACGTCGTTGCCCGCGATGAGCGACAGGAGATGACGCACCCCCGTCGCGC